>SFHR01000090.1 GCA_004555545.1 Dechloromonas aromatica (nom. nud.) | reverse complement strand
CATATCACATTTGTTGAGATAAACAATAATGTATGGAACGCCAACTTGACGTGCTAACAAAATGTGTTCGCGAGTTTGTGGCATAGGGCCATCAGCGGCGGAACAAACCAAAATTGCACCATCCATTTGAGCGGCTCCGGTGATCATATTTTTAACATAGTCAGCGTGACCCGGACAATCCACGTGAGCATAGTGACGAGTTTCAGTTTCGTATTCTACGTGGGCGGTGTTAATGGTAATACCACGAGCTTTTTCTTCTGGAGCTGCGTCAATCTCATCATATTTTTTGGCAGCACCACCGAATTTTTTAGCCAAAACGCTGGTAATAGCGGCAGTTAAAGTAGTTTTGCCGTGGTCAACGTGACCGATAGTTCCAACGTTAACGTGTGGTTTGGTTCGTTCAAATTTTTCTTTTGCCATAATTTTATATTTATATTTGTAATTATTTTTGTTATTTTTTGTTGTGTTGATTTATTTTATCTGTGGTGCCTATGGGCAGGATTGAACTGCCGACCTCTCCCTTACCAAGGGAGTGCTCTACCACTGAGCCACATAGGCAAGATTTTATTTAGTGATTTTTACCAGATGGAGCGGGTGAAGGGAATCGAACCCTCGTCTTAAGCTTGGAAGGCTTCTGCTCTACCATTGAGCTACACCCGCATAGAAATTTGGTGGAGGGAGAAGGATTCGAACCTTCGAAGGCTGAGCCGGCAGATTTACAGTCTGCTCCCTTTGACCGCTCGGGAATCCCTCCGTCAATGAAAAATGCGTATTTTATAGAAAAAATTTTAAAAGTCAAGCACTTTTTTTATATTTTTTTATATTTTTCCAAAAACCTTTGGAAATGCTTATAAATTGCAAGGTTTTATTATTTATTATTTATTATTTATTTTTTATTATTTTATTCTTGCAAAATTTTTTGAATTGTTTTGCTTGTTGATGTATCAAATTCAAAAGGTATGGAAAACACCTTTCCGCAGTTGTTTGTGACGCTTTCAGCTCCGACAATATTTTCAATTTTCCAGTCGCCGCCTTTCACCAAAATATCCGGCTGAAATTGCAGAATTAGTTCTAATGGCGTATCTTGTTCAAAATATGTCACAAAATCTACGCTTTGCAACGAGGCAATCACATCTAAACGGTCGTCCAACGGATTTATTGGACGATTTTTGCCTTTGTTTAATTTTTTTACGGAAGCATCTGAATTTAGAGCGACAATCAAGGTTTTGCCTAAATTTTTGGCTTGTTGCAAATACGTAACGTGACCGCGATGCAAAATATCAAAACAGCCATTTGTAAAAACAATTTCTCGCTGAATTTGATTATTCAAAATCAGATTTTGTAATTCTGTTGGCGTTTTGATTTTACTTCTAAAATTTAACATATTTATTATCCTTTTAGGTTATTTAATTCTATTTCTTCAGCATAATAAACCATAGAACGAATTATTTTGTTAAAAAAACTTTCATCCAAAATAAATCCTTTTTGTTGCAAAAATACTTCCAAATCGTATAAAGAATGCTCTTTTAGGTTGTATTCAACGGTTAGCGAACATTTTTCTTTGATTTTTTCAGCTTTCACATTTTCTAAGCCGTTTAGTTCTTTGACGGCGTCTTCTACTTGCGATGGCAAAATTTTTGAAAACAAAATTTCTCGGCGTTTGATTTCTGATTCTTTATAAAACATAAGGCGTAATAAATTTGATTTAATCTTATTTAAAATTTGTTTTTATTTATGTAAAACAATGAAAAATTATAAAGAATTTCAAAAAAATTCCACGAGATTTTCATAAAAATTTTTGAATTTCTCGTGGAATTTTGCATTGTTTTTTGTTTTATAATCTCGGCACTTTCAATTCATTACATAATTTTTATAGGAGTTTTTATATGAAAATTTTTCAAAATTTAATTAAACAAATTATTACTTTAACCACTACTTTTTTGGTATTTTTTTCTACATCTTTTGCCCAAGTAAATATTAACACTGCTAACGAACAAGAATTACAAACCTTGAAAGGAATCGGCGAAATCAAAGCAAAAAGCATTGTTGAATACCGCGAAAAAAATGGACAATTTAAGTCCGTTGATGATTTGAAAAATGTTGATGGTTTTGGCGAAAAAACTGTTAATAAATTACGTGATCAGATCATTGTAAATGCTGATGAAAAGCCAAATTCTGCAAATGCTAACGAAGCAAAAAATTCTGAAAATAATACCAAAAATCATGACAATGCAACTAAAAAAGTAGAAAAAAATAAAACCAAAGAAGTAATAAATAATAATGCTATTTCTACAAAAAAATAATACTTTGATTTTATTTATTTAAACTAAATAGAATTATTCAAATATTTTTTGAATATTTGCTAACTATTATTTTTTTCTTTTGTTATAATCGCCATCGTTTAAAATAATTTAAAAAATTATTTCAAATAAACAAGTAATTTGAATTTAATAAGTTAAAAATTTGGTATTTTTTATATTCATTTTTACGATTAGATTTAATTATTTTTAATCATTTTTTAATATACAATACAATTACTTAGTAATTTAATTTTTTCTATTTCTATTTTTATTTATTTTGGAGTTTTTCTATGAATAAAGCTGAATTAGTTGAAGCCGCAGCAAAAGAAGCTGGTTTGACTCAAATTGACACTGCTCGTGCTTTGAACGCAATTATGGATACAATTATCAAAACCGTTGCCAAACGCGAAGAAATCACTTTGGTTGGTTTTGGTAGTTTCAAATCTTACGAACGTGCAGCCCGGACTGGTCAAAATCCAAGAACCAGAGAACCTATTGAAATTCCTGCTGCCATTTTGCCTAAATTCTCCGCTGGTAGCAAATTCAAAGAAGCTGTTTTGGAAGCTAATCCAATCAAAAAAGCTAGTAAAAAGAAAAAATAAACTAAATTAGTTATTTAATTTTTACATTCAATTTATAAGATTATAAATTATAAATT
>SFHR01000089.1 GCA_004555545.1 Dechloromonas aromatica (nom. nud.) | reverse complement strand
CAAATGCCGCTAATGAAGCCGAAAAAAATAATAGTTTATCAAATCCAACCATAAACACTAACTCTAACCAATATAATAATATAGTTCCAAGTCAAAATAACTATAACAATAATAACAATAATTATGGAAAAAATAATAGTTTATCAAATCCAACTATAAATATAGACCCTAACAAATATAATAATATATTCCCCAATCCTAATACTAATAATAATTTCAATAATAGATAATAAATAAAAATAAAATTTCCACGAGATTTCAAAAAATTTTTTTGATTTCTCGTGGAAAAATAATTTTAATTTTAGAAAATTTTAATTTTTAATTTTGCATTGTTCTAACGTAAATTTATTATCAGAAAGTCCATTTTTTAGCCATTGAGGTCTATGTCCAAAGCCAGACCAAGTTTCACTATAATTAAACGGATTTCTATATTTTGGAGTTAAATCTCTTGTTTTTTTGCCGTAATGTGATTTGAGTTTATGAACCACTTTATCTAAGGCATCGTTGATATTGCCATCTACACCAGCAGCTTCCAAAGCATCTTTGATAGATTTTAAGATATTTTCTTCTTTATTTTTTTCAAGTTTTTTACGGACTATTTGAAGTTGTGTTTCAACGGCATTGAAAATTTTAAAGTTATCAATTTCGTTAATTAAAGTTAATAACTGATTGAAATTATTTTCTTGCATAATTTTATTTTTCCTTGTTTATAAAAAGTTAAATGTTGGATATATAAATATTTTTCCACGACAATTCTATAAAAAAATTTGAAAATCTCGTGGAAAATATTTTATATTTTACAAAATGCTAAATTCTTATTTTATTTTAAAAACGTCTTGTATGCTTTGACAATGCATAAAATTAGTTCCCCATTTTTCTAACAACTGCGAATTAGCATTAGCAATTAAATCTTTTTGAGTTTCAGTTAAATCAACTTTGAAAAATGAAGTCAGTAATTTGGATAACAATAATTGTTCTCCTTCTTGCCTACCACGCTGTTCGCCCATTAGAATGCTATTATTTATGACGTTATCATAACTATCACGCAAAGCTTGAATTTGTGATTGCACCATTTTTGTATCTCCTGTGTCTAAATTTTGAATTATGTAATCTTTTAAATTTGAACTAACGTTAGTTGATTTAGTTTGTCTTGTTAATGATAGCAAAATAAAATATACGGGACGAATTAAAAATTCTAACTTTTTATCTATCAAATAACTATGTATTTGTTCTAATTCTGGTATCATATTTTCAATATTCCGCAGCGAAAGTAACTTAAAAAATTTATTTATCAACTCCGAAATATCATTTTTATTAGGATTTTGACAAATTTCTTGCTCTTTTATCAAAGCATATTCTAACGAAAATATATGATTATTAAAATTATTAGCAACTTCACTATCATATAAATCTTTGATATTTAATGGAGCATTCCACTCGCCATCACCACTAAATAAAACTATTGGAAAAATCAACGGCAATTTATTACCTTTTTTGAAAAAATTTTCATCAGTTTTATCATATTTTTTTACTAATTGCTGCATTAAAGAAAATGTATATTCAGCAATTCTATACGCCATATGAGATTGAGATTTTGTTTGAAATTCAATAATTATCCAAACAAATGAAATTTTGCCATTTTTAAATTTTACTTTCCAAATACAATCACTGTCTCTTTTGGAACCTGTGATATTGATAAAACTATCTTTTTCTTGTTCTACGGATTCAATTTCGTCAAAATGTTTAACAAAATAATCAAAGTTTCCAAGAAATGATTTAAAAATATCTTCGTGCGAAAATAAAACTTTGCGAACTATATCATTAGAAAATTGTTCGGCAATAGTATATTTTTCAATTAAATCTATTTCATTATTTTTTTGTTCAGTCATAACCTTTATTTTGTATATTTTTTATTTTTTGAAAATTATACATAAAAACTTTACCATTTCAGAAGCATAAATTATTATTGAAAACAAGCCCTGACGCTGTTTTTAGTGGAAAATCATCCAGCTTTGAACTAGATCGTAAAAAAATTTCGTGCGTGCGTTTTTTACGAAAACCGATGAGAACCGCATAAGAATCGCTTTTATTGCGATAAATAACATCATAATAGGGAATATAGCTAATTTTATTTTTTTCGGGCATTTTAAAAAAAATGGATAGAAAATTATTGCGATTTGTAAAAAAAAGTTTGCCGGCGTAAAATTTTTGGGAATTTTGCTACGACCTACATAAAAACAAGAACAAAGCAACCGAACAAGAAACAACGAAACAAAATTTGAAAACGAAAACAAAATTCTGCTTGATAAAAGATATTTTTTAGTTCCACACTCAAAAATACATTTTTAATCAAATGACTACAATTCAAAAACGAAAAGAAATTATTGCTGGTAGTTTGCCTATACGAAAGAATTTACAAATAATGAAAATTTGTTTAAACAATGACAGCAAAAGCATCAAACAGAATTTTTTGACATTTTGGATATTTTTATTTTCCTTTTCATTTTCATTTTCGCATTTGCTTTCCGTTTTTTCTTTTCGGCGACCATAGACTTTTTGATTTGTTTCAACAAATCTTTGAAATATTTTTCTTTGGCTTTTCTCTCCTTTTTAAACTTCTGCACCGTTGCTCTCAACTTGTTGACGTGAGAACTGTGATGCTTCAACCTATACCGAACAAATTCATCCCAATTGCTATAAAGTCGTAAGAAATCTAACAAGACAGGTCTAAACAGATCACAAATTTTACTGAAATTAAAGAACTCACGCCTTTTTTCATCGTGTTCTGGAAACAAACTACCATTACAATTGACAAAAGTTTCAACGAACTCTTTTCGCAATTCATTCCGTTGTTTTAACTCCTTTCTACGATAAAAAGGTTTTTTTATAGATGATACCGAACAAAAATAAACCTTTTTTTCATCAAATTCAGCACACGTTTTCAAATAAGTAGAAGGAACATCAGAAGATGCAGGGAATCTGTTTTTGTATTCCTCAAATTCTTCTGGTGTTAATTTTCTCTTTTTTTCATTTAGCTCTTCAATAAAAGGTGTAAGTGCACCAAAATATACGGATGCAACCTTTTCTGTTTTTGTTTTTCCATTCTCACCGATGAAGTCACGATCTA
>SFHR01000038.1 GCA_004555545.1 Dechloromonas aromatica (nom. nud.) | reverse complement strand
GCAATCATGATTGCTTGAACCGCATAACTCGCAGCATCTTGGTAAGAGCCAATCACTAGATTTCTTACTGCTTGATAGGCTAATCCCCCGGGAACTAAAGGTACCATACCAGGGATATTGAAAATTGTTACTGGCATTTTTAATCGTTTAGAAAAAAGATCGCTGGTAAATGCGACACCTAATGATCCAAGTAAAGAACCAAACGCTGGGCTACCGCCAAATTCAACACAAATCCAATAGATCATCCAGCCAAAAGCTCCAGAAAGTCCACACCATACCAAAGAACGCCTAGGAACATTGGTGATAATTGCAAAAGCTGCTGTGGCAAAAAAACTAAAAGAAATTTGTAGTATGAAAGCTGGTAAATTTGTTCCTACAAATGAAATTTATGAAACTCAAAACGAAAATATGTATCCTTGTTTTGGTGGAAATGGTTTCAGAGGTTATTCAAAAAGTTTTACTCATGAAGGCGTTTATCCTATTATTGGAAGACAAGGTGCATTATGTGGGAATGTTCATTTAGTAAAAGGCAAATTCCACGCAACAGAACATGCGGTCGTTGTGACGCCAAATCAAAATATAAATGTTTATTGGTTGAAATATAAGTTGGAACTTATGAATTTGAATCAGTATTCAACAGGAGTGGCTCAACCGGGCTTGTCAGTAAATAAAATAATAGAAATTTCTTGTAAAGTTCCGCCGATAGAAGCCCAAGAAAAAATAGTCCAAGTTCCGCCGATAGAAGCCCAAGAAAAAATAGTCCAAGCCATAAACAATATAGAACAAAATATTAACAATCTACAAACAAATTTAGAAAACTTAAAACTACAACAAAATCAAATTCTGCAAAAATATTTGTTTTAATTAAAAACTTTCCACGAGAAATCCCAAAAATTTTTTGAAAAATATTTTGAAATTCTCGTGGAAAATTTTTAAATCAATCTGCGTCAAAATGATTATTTGGACTATTTTTAATTCCAAAATAAATAGGTTCTGGAGCAACATCTAAATAATAATTTTGCTGTTTATTTTCCCAAACTAAAACGCCATATTTTATGCAAACATTATAAAAATTATCATCAGAAACCAACGGAGTAAAAACTCCGGTGCAGACATTTTTTGGTAATGTGTATGTGCCCTGTAATCCATCTTCAAAAGTTAATTTTAATAAGCGTTTTTCTTTGGGAAAAATTTTGCTTACTTTGATAATATTCCAAAACATAATAGTTATTTATTTTTTTATTTTTTTATTTTTTTATTGTATTACTGCAAAGGCAAAATCATATTTGGAGTTTGATTATTTCGGCATAAATTCCAATTATCTAACAATTCTTGTTGATGTAATTCAGCCCAATCTAAAACTAATTCAATAGCACGGCGTGGTAATTTTCCGTTTAGGACAGATAGATTATTGATATCAATAAGAGCTTCAAAACTGCCATAAATTGCGTGAAAATGCGGCGGTTGATTATCTTTCCAATACATTTGGATAAGAATTCCATAAAAATTGCTGATAGTTGGCATAACGAAACTTATTCCTTTCTACATATATTTTTGAATAAGTTTAAATAATTTTCCACGAGAAATCCCAAAAATTTTTTGAAAATTTTTTGAAAATTTTTTGAAAAATCTCGTGGAAATTTTGCTTTTTACTTTTATAAATTTTTTACTATCTGCAAAAATTCTTCGGCGTTTTTATAACCTACAATCCGCAAATTTTGTAATTCATTTTCGTTATGAAAAAATAATATTCCCGGCGGCCCAAACAAATTAAATTTTTGTAGTAATTCACGTTGTTCCGCTGAATTTTCTGTGACATCAATTTTGAATAATCTCACAGATTTTTCTTGCAAAGCATTTATAACTTGTTGATTTGTAAAAACATCACGCTCAATTTCTTTGCAGGAAATACACCAATCCGCAGAAAATTCAAGCATTACAAAATTATTTTTATTCTGCTGCAAAATATTATTTAATTGCTTTTGATTTGTGATATTGTCAAAATTCAAAGTTTGTATATTTTGCGTTTGCGTTTGCTTTTGAATTTGATTTTGAATTTGATTTATATTTTGATTTTCTTGTTTGAATTCTGAAAGCGGATTCAAAATATCTTTAGCTCCAGAAATCGCTCCGACAAATAACAAAATTCCGACTAACAAAATTATAAAACCGCACGCCTTGAAAAATCGCTGCCACGATTTCGCTTCCGCCGGAAGTGAGTCTAACGCTTTCAAGAAAATTCCCCAAAATATAAACAACAACGCCCACACCAAAATCCAAAACATCGGCGACAACAATGGACGCAAAATCCATAAAGCCATTGCCAACATTATCACGCCAAAAAATTTCTTGACTTGCAACATCCAAACGCCGGTTTTTGGTAGCAATGATTTCCCAGCAATGCCAACTGCTATCAACGGAACGCCCATTCCGAGCGATAAACAAAATAACGCCACGCCACCAAAAATTGCATTTCCACTTTGCCCGATGTATAACAAAGCTCCAGCCAACGGTGCCGCTACGCAAGGACTGACGACTAACGCTGATAAAACGCCCATCATAAAAATGCTATTTTTGGCGTTAAATTTGTTTATCTTGTTGATTTTGTTTTGCCAACTGCTCGGCAACTGCAATTCATAAAAACCAAACATAGAAAGCGATAACAGCACAAAAATCACGCTGATAGCAATCAAAGTATAAGCATTTTGCAGAAAATGATTTAACAAAGTTCCGGTCAAACCGGCAATCACGCCGAGAATTGTATAAGTCAAGCACATTCCAAAAACATAAATAATTGACAAAATTACCGAATTATTTTGCGTTTGCGTCTGATTTGGACTCTGCTTTGCCAACATCGCTGACAAAATCGGAATCATCGGCAAAACGCAAGGCGTGAAAGATAAACCCAAACCGGCGAGAAAAAAGAATAACAAAGTTGCCGACAAATTTTTATTTTCCGAAAGCAAATTTGCAATTTTAGAAGTTTCGTTGATTTGTTCAATTTGCGGATTATTTTCCACGAGATTTTGCGAATTATTTTTGGAAATTTCTAAAACTGAAATTTCGCCATCAAATTTCATATTTTGCAGCAACGGCGGATAACAAATTCCATTATTTGCACAACCTTGCACCGAAATATTTACGCCGGAAGTTTGCAAAAAATTTTGCAAAAAGTTTATATTTGTATTTGTATTTGTATTTGTATTTATATTTTGATTATCCAAAAGTTTAATTTTTGCTATTACTTGTAACTGATTAAAAAATACTTCTACTTTGCCAAAATTCTCATCGTTTTTGAATTCTCCATTAGGCAAAATGACTGATTCAATTTCTAATACTTTTTCAGTATTATCTAAACTAACTTTGGTTTTATCTTTGTATAAATAATAATTGTCAAAAATATCATACAAAATATTTATATTTGCAGAATTCTCATTTTTATCAAATTCCACGCTTTCAATATTGCCAACAAACGCTTTTTCAGGCGGCAGAAAATCATCTGCAAACGCCGGAGAAATCTTTTGGAAAAACGTCATCAAAACGACAACCGCAAAAATCAACCGCCAAGCAGCGATAACTTTGCGGTGCGTTTTTATTTTTTTTAGAGAAGTGTAAATGTTTGACATAAATCTCAAATCTAAAATCTAATTTTGGAAATTAAATGAAAAAAACAAAGTATTTTTTAGAAAATAAAAAAACTCAGGAAATTCAAAAAACCAACTTCCAAAATTATTGCTTCGCCACAGCAATAATTTCGTTTTTTTATGCCTATATATACAAGATATGATATTGATATGCTAAGCAATTTTTGTGGATAACTATAAAAAATATTATAGAAATCAACAATTTACAATGTGGAAAACTCTGTGAATATATTGTGGATAATTGTGGATAACTTTGGGAATTTTTTAACTTATTCGCAAGTTATCCACAGAGTTATCCACAGAGTTATCCACAAAAAATCACAAAAAAAGCAAAAACCGCATTGTTTCGTTCGGAGTTGTCAAAAAATATATATTTTTCAAAGACATAACAAAATTTATTTTTTATGTTTTTTATGTTTTTTATGTTTTTTATGTTTTTTGTATTTTTTGTATTTTTTAATTTTTCAAATTTTTTACCGAAAAATCATTTTCCATAAAGTTAATATGTTTTTTATATAAATCTTGCCAACAAATACAAACTTCTGGCACCGAAACCAAATTATTTTTTTGTGAATTTCTCGCCGTTTTTAAACAATGATTGAAATTATTATTCAATTTCATAAAAGTTTTACGTTTGGCGATTTCTTTTTGTTTTGGCGACCAAAAATGCGAAACCTTACTAAATTTTTGTAAATATTGGCGATTCAAATAAACCGTTTTGTTATCGCTTTCAATACATTTTTTGATAAGTTTTTGCTGCTTTGGCTCTGATGGATTTGCTAAACCTTTGCAGTCAAAATTTGGATTTGGACGTGCAAATGCAGATTGCGTAAAAAATAAAACCAATGCAAAACTAAAAATAAAACGAAAATTAAAACTCAACATAATTAAAAATTAAAAATTAAAAATTAAAAAATCTAAAAATTAAAAAATCTAAAAATCAGAATTAAAAATTTAAATTAAAACTAAAAAAATTTATAAAATCTCGTGGAAAAATTGTTTTTTCTACTTAGAGTAGATTTTATTATTTATTTAATTTAACCGCTTAAAAAATACACAAGGAAAATCGTAAAAATTATGAGTACCATTGTTGATTTAGTCGCCCGTGAAATTTTAGATTCTCGCGGAAATCCAACCGTTGAAGTTGATGTATTTTTAGATTCCGGCAAAATTGGGCGTGCTGGAGTGCCTTCTGGAGCATCAACCGGCTCACGCGAAGCCATAGAATTACGAGACGGAGATAAATCTCGTTATAACGGCAAAGGCGTTTTGGAAGCCGTAAAAAATGTAAATCAAACAATTTCTCGTGCAGTAATCGGAGTGGAAGCCTCCGAGCAAACTTTGATAGACCAAATTATGTTAGATTTGGATGGCACCGAAAATAAATCCAAACTCGGAGCAAATGCAATTTTGGCAGTTTCTATGGCAGTTGCCAAAGCCGCCGCCGCCGAAGCCGATTTGCCTTTATATCGCTATTTTGGCGGAATGTCGCCGATGCAAATGCCGGTGCCGATGATGAATATTATCAACGGCGGAGCTCACGCAAATAATAGTTTGGATATTCAAGAATTTATGATTATGCCGGTTGGGGCAAATTCTTTCCGTGATGCTTTGCGTTGCGGAGCTGAAGTTTTTCATTCATTAAAAAATATTTTGAATAAAAAATCTTTGCCGACTTCAGTTGGCGATGAAGGCGGATTTGCTCCGAATTTGAAAACTCACGCCGAAGCGTTGGAATTGATGATAAATGCGATTGGCAACGCTGGTTATGAGCCGGGCAAAGACGTTTTATTAGCGTTAGATTGTGCGTCGTCAGAATTTTATGACGCAAATAGCAAAAAATATAAATTAAGCGGCGAAAATTTGGAATTAACTTCCGCAGAATTTGCCGATTATTTGCAGAATTTGGTTGATAAATTTCCTATCATTTCCATTGAAGACGGAATGGCTGAAAATGACTGGGACGGCTGGAAATTATTCACCGATAAATTAGGCAAAACAGTGCAAATTGTCGGCGATGATTTGTTTGTTACGAATACGCGAATTTTGCAAGAAGGCATCAGCAAAGGCATTGCAAATTCCATTTTGATTAAAGTTAATCAAATCGGCACGTTGTCGGAGACTTTTGCCGCCATAGAAATGGCAAAACGTGCAAGTTATACGGCGGTTATTTCGCACCGTTCCGGCGAAACCGAAGACAGCACAATCGCCGATATTGCGGTTGGTTTGAACGCCGGACAAATCAAAACCGGTTCGTTATCTCGCTCGGACAGAATTGCCAAATATAATCAACTTTTACGCATAGAAGAATCGTTAGGAAATGGCACAAGTTATCCGGGCAAATCTACTTTTTATAACTTGAAAAAATAATAAAACTAACATTTAAATAAAAAGTATAAATAACAAAATTTTTCCACGAGATATTTAATAAATTTTTTGAAAAAAAATATACAAAATCTCGTGGAAAAATGTTAATAAGTATTAAAAAATTATGAAATAATGAACTTATGAAATTATGAAATTATTATTTTGTATTTATGCCGCTTTGTTAATTGCAATTCAATATCCTTTATTTTTTGGAAAAGGTAGCTGGAAAACAGTTTCTGAATATGAAATTGAATTGAAAAAACAGCAAGAACTAACGCAAAAATTACAGATTAGAAATGATGGTTTAGATGCAGAAGTAAATGATTTGAAACACGGATATTCGGCGATTGAAGAATTAGCAAGAACTGACTTAAATATGGTGAAGCAAAATGAAGTTTTTATTGCTTTGCCGCATATGGAAAACGGAGCGGAAAATAAATAATGAATAATAGTAATAATAGTAATAAGAAAACTAATAACAAGAATATAGATTTACTTAAATTATTTATGCCACTGATGAGTAAAACATTACATTTATTAGGGCAAGATTTAGATATTGAAACTATAAAAAACAAAATATATCAATTAGTAGAACAAACGCAAATACAATTAAAATTAACTATATTTGATAATTATAAAATACAAATTCAAAATAGTAGTAATAGTAATAGTAGTAATAGCAATAGCAATGATATTAGTAATAACAAAAATATTCAGTTAATAAAAAATGCACAATTTGCAGTTTATGCGTGGATTGATGAAAAAATATTAACTTCTGATTTGGCAGATGCTTTGCAGTGGAGTAATTGTTCATTACAAAATACTTATTTTAATACCGCAGAAGCAGGTTATTTGTTTTATAAAAATTTGGATGATATTTTGACTAATTTTTTTGATTTGTCTAATACAAATATCACCGATTTAATTACCAAAGGTAGCGATTACGATTACGATTATAATTATCATTATCATTTGATGATAAATGAAAAATTGGCTAAATTTGCAACGCAATTATCAACTTTAGATAATCTTTATTCTGATTCTGCTGACGATTATTATCATACTTTATTTAATACTATCAAAATTTATTCATTGTGTATTTTATACGGCTTTATTGGAATATATCATAATGATGAAAATACTTTAAAATCTTTGCGAAATAATGCTTATTATATATTGCATAATAATAGCGAAGTAAATAAATCTGATTTTGATTATTTAATACAACATCAAGAGCAAAATATTAAAAACTACGCAGCAGATTTTAAAGAAAATATCATACAAAAAAAACATATAGAACTTTTTTTATATATCATAATTCCGCTTATTTTTTGCGTTATATTCACAATATTTAGTGCGGATTTATTATTACAGTCGCCATTTGATATATAAATAATTAAATAATTAAATAATTAAATAATTAAATAATTAAATAATTAAATAATTATTAAATAATTAAAATAAAAATATTACGTTATTAAATAAATAATAATAGTTAGAAATAGATATGAAATTTTTAAAATATTTACTTATTTTTATTTTAGTTGTCACTTTATTAGTTGTTTTAACAATTATAAGTTGGTGGAAAGATTGGCCTATTTTTTCCGGAGCGATAATAGTTGGAGGTATTTTATTCACAATTTTATTAGCGTTTGGAGCAAAAAAATTATGGCAATTAAAAAATAAGCAAAAATTTATTAGTGCCATATTTAATCATCAAGCAAAAATAAATGAAGAAAATGCCAAAAATTCAGATAAATTACCATTTGCTGCGTCGGAAATAAAAACTATTTGGAAGCAAGGAATTAAGCATATACAAAAGTTTGATAAACGTTTTAATAAGCATTTAGAAACTAATCAGTCGTGGTATTTGGTTTTAGATGATAGACATTTAAACAATGCAAAAAATATTGGTATTTTTGATTTTTTGGGCAGTAATATTTTCAAAAATAAAAATAACAATGACGATACTGATAATAATAACAATAACAATAATAATAATAATAAAATGCCATTACTATCGTGGCATTTTTTGAATTCATCAATACTATTGCATACCGGTTTATTAGACACTGATAGCGATTCAGATAATACTGCTTGGAATGAATTATTAACGTTGATTAGTTCGCAAGGAAAAAATAACTTAAAAGGAGTTATTTTTTCTATTGATATTCAGATTTTGCAAGATTTACAAGATTTGCAAAATATACCAGAAGAAAACGCAAATAAACATAATGATAAGCAAAATTTGACAAAGTTAAGTCAAGCAATGCGGGAACGTTTAAATACTTTGATGTTGGCAATAAATAAAAATATTCCCGTTTATTATGTATGTAATGGTTTAGAAAATATTGAGGGTTTTACTGATTGGTTAAATAGATTGCCAAATGATGTTTTGAATGAAATTTATTTGGGAATGTTAAATAACAATGTTAATAATAAAAATTTCCACGAGAATTCATCAAAATTTTTTGGAGTAAAAGATAAAAATAATGATATAAACAATGTAAATACAGAAAATTCTACTAACAACACTAATTTATTTACTGCTAATAATTTAATACATAATTTGCAGAATTTTATCCGCAAAGTAATTGATAAAAATGCTTTGGAAGGAATGTATCCGCGTGGCGATGATTTGATGTTAATAATCAAATTAGAAAAAATCATCAAAAATTTATTTTTATTGTTTGATTTTACTTTTGCTGAAAATAAAAATTTAATCAGTCCAAACTTACGTGGTTCATTTTTTTGTGCTTGTGAGCAAAATTATAACAAAAATGGCAAAGTAGCTTTTTTAAATGCGTTCGTTAATAATTTATTGAACAAAGAGCCAGATTTACGCGAAGATTTGAATACCAAAAATAGTTTTAAAGCAACAACAAAAACTATTTGCTACGCATCTTTTTTGGGTATTTTATTTACATTTTGTGGATTGGTAACTGTGCATACTTTATATCAGAATAAAATACTTAATAAATTGCAGACATATCAGCAAAGTTTTTCAGACGGTAAAAACGATCAAAAATATGCAAATGTAGATCAAACTTATTATAAGTTAGACAAAGATTTACACGAAATTTTATTTTTAGAAAACGCAAATAAAAATTGGTGGTTGCCAAAATTTGGCGTTAGTATTTTAGATAAAATTATAGAAATTAAACGCGAAAAATTTATAGTTCAATCGTTTGATTATGTAATAAATCCTATATTAGAATTAAACAGAAATTTTAAATATACTAATAGTGATAATAACGATACTAATTTGAATATAGATCCGGTAGAACAAGAAGAAATAGATAAAGTAGTAGTAATAGATTGGTTTTCTACAAAAATAAATAATATCCAAAATGGAAGTTTGACATTAAATTCTTATTTGGCTGATGATAGTGTAGGAACTATTGAACCTTTTCCAGTAACAAATGCTATTGAAAAAGTGTGGACTCCTTTAACTGATGATATCGTAGTTGCTACATTATTTTGGACAAATAATGAAGATAAATTACGCAATTATTCTATACTTGATAATATAAAGAAAGATTTATCAACTCAGTTTTATTCCATTGCTTATGGATCTGCTGCTAAAGATAAATTTCATATTATGCAACCGATTTTGAGTGCATTTAGTCAAAGATTAAATGTAAGCGATACTTGTTTATCAGATTTTTGGATGCACATAGTTCCAAAAAGTCAAAATGATTTTTGTATTCCGTCAATTTATACCGCCAAAGTAGCAAACTTTTTGGAAGAAACAAAAAACGAATTATTTAGTGTAGTAAATAATGATACTGATAAAAAAAATGAAGATTTAATATCAAGTAGCTATGGCGTAAATGTCAATAAAGAAGTATTTATGCAAGATAATAATAAATTTTTAAATATTTATTATGCTAATTATGCTGCTGCTTGGGATAATTTTGTATTAAGATTTTCTGATACTTTAAAAGAAGTTAATAATAAAGATATATTTATTCGCCATACTAATGTAAAGAATGTTGATGAGATTCCTTATTTAAAATTGCTTAGAGTAATGGTTAGAGAAACCTATGTTTTGAAAAATATGAATCGTCCACCAAATTGGTTAATTGGTATTGAAAGATTAGATATTTTGATAACTATTTTGAGCAATATAGATATCAATATAAATTCTGGAAATTTAAGTGTTTTATTAAATATTGCTTATACTGTTCCAAATGCCTTAAAAAATTTACGATCAGTTTCTTCAGGCAATGAAGATATGTTTGAGTTAATAAAATCATTACCGAATTTAAAACGATTTTTTTATGATATTAACCGACTTTCTAAAAGCTTACAAAGTAGCGAACAAGCATTAAAAATAGTAACTGCTTTTTATTCAGGCTCTGAAAATAATATTTCTGATACTGGAAATAATCAAAATAATGCTAATGATAATCACATTGGCAATATATATAAAGACGCTGGAGATTTTGTTGCAACTATTTCATCAAAGTATGAAGATAAAAATGCTCCACAACTAATTATTTTACGCGATATTATCAATATGTTAAGCACCGGTTTAGTTATTCAGGCAGGTAATGAAATCCAACGCTTATGGGAAAAAGAAGTATTAAACACTGCTATTTATCGTTTGCATAAAGATAATGCCGAAGCATTGTTTGGCGATAATGGAATTGTGCAAAT
The DNA here is from genome assembly GCA_004555545.1 of Dechloromonas aromatica (nom. nud.). Lineage (GTDB taxonomy): Bacteria > Pseudomonadota > Gammaproteobacteria > Burkholderiales > Rhodocyclaceae > SFHR01. Next base: position 5,644 of record SFHR01000038.1, on the reverse strand, counting down.
GTTCGCCGAAAAACATTTACGTCCTTTCATTACTTGGCAAGATGGTTCGCCTATTGCAAATACTTGGGAAGGTCAGGTTTTCCCGCTTACTGATGACTTTTTGTCTATTTTAAGAAGTGGAGAACAAGCGGTATTAAATAAACCACACGATAAGTATAAAATTTCTATTTATACACAGCCGACTATTGTGAATTTTGGAGCAAAAGTATTACCAAATGCAACCAGAATTGTATTAGATTGCAACGATAACCAACAAGAAATAATAAACAAAAATTATCCTATTGCAAGAACTATTGATTTTGAACCTAAAAAATGTTCTTCTGTTAATATAAGTATTATTTTTCCGCAATTTGAACTGCAACATAAATTCAATAGTTTTGGAGAATTTATAGCAGCGTTTCAAGAAGGTGAGATTACTTTATATTCCTATGATTTTACTCAACAAAATGCTTTATTAAAAGAAGCAAATATCAACGAAATTAAATTAAGAATATTGCCCGATAATACACAAAATTTTCTTGCAGACCAAGATATAGTTGTTCCAACTTTGCCGGATAGAATTACTTATACTTGGTAAAAAATTTTCCACGAGAAATATATAAAATTTTATGGAATTTATGAATTTATAAATTATGTTTATTTCTATTCAAAAATTATTTCGTTATTTATTGTTTATTTGGATTTTGTTATTATTATTTTTAATGCTTGTTTTAAAAAGCAATATGATATTTGCTGATAACAAAAATACTGATAATGATAATTTACAAATTAGTTTATTTGATTTATTTTTTAATTTTAATGATGTTACTCCTATTGATTTTTCCGCTCAAAAAAAATTAAAAAATACAAATACAAGTACAAATACAAATACTAATACTAATACATTTAACATTGCTAATAGCAATGATAAAAATAAAAATAAAAATAATAAAAGTTATAATAATGATAACAACAATGCTGAAAATGTTAATACTGTTTTAGTTTCTACAAAACAATTCCCACAAATTCAACATCAAGAAACCCAAGAATTCGCTACAAAATCAGAAAGTAAAGAAAGTCAAAGCGAATGGATTGATATTCCATTAAATAAAACTACTGGAAATTCCGAAGTAAAAGATATCTCTATTAAAGAAAATGAACATAGTGTTGATGTTATTTTGAACTACTCTGGAGAACTTGGTGGTTATACTGGAGCGTCAGTTTTTGCTAATACTAATAAAAATATGATAGTTGGAAAATTTGTAGATTTACACGGCAAGTGGACAAAAATAGAAAAAGTTTTTACTAATACTAATAAAAATACTACAAAAAATCATTTGCTATATGACAAAATCAGAGTTTATACACATCAAAATTATTTACGCATTACTTTGGAAAGTCCGTCAAACAAATTTTCCGATAATAATGTTTTCAAAGTCAAAGTGCAAAAAAATAAAAACGCAGATGCCGCAAATAAAAAAGTAAAAATTAGTTTTTATTATTTGAATAAGTAAAAATTTTATAGATTTTTGTTGATTTTTATAAATTTTTGTATTAAAATATATAGAGTTAATAGGTTAATAATTTTAAATTCAAACGTTTTGAAGTTTTTATTTAATTTTTATTAAATAAAAATAATTAATAAAGTTAATTAAATAAAATTTAATTACACCTATTTAAATAAAATATTAAAATCAAATTAAATCCTTAATTTTTAAAAAGGTAGGCATATTAACAATGCCTTTGGTTTATAACCACTAATTATATGTAAGTGATTTCTATAAATATAAAGATTTCTTGTGTTTTTATTGTATTGCAACAAAAATCTACCAAAATCACCTAAATATAAATGTTATTGACACAATAAATTATTTTTTATCTTTATTAAACACAAAATTTCCACGAGTTTTCTGTAAATTTTTTTGAAATTCTCGTGGAAATTTATTTATTTTTAATTTATATTTAATAAAAAATTTTTAAAATCAAAACTTAAAAATTTTTTAATTTTTTAATTTTGCTATTTTGCTTATTCCAATTTAATCATCTTTTAATAATTACTAACAAAAATAATAATAAACTGTGAATTTTTTTGAAATTCTCGTGGAAATTTATTTATTCTTAACTTATATTTAATAAAAAATTTTTAAAATCAAAACTTAAAAATTTTTTAATTTTTTAATTTTGCTATTTTGCTATTTTGCTATTTTGCTTATTCCAATTTAATCATCTTTTAATAATTACTAACAAAAATAATAATAAATAATAAATAGTAAATAATAAATAATAAATAATAAATAATAATAACTAAAAATTTAACCTTTTTATTAAACTTAAACAAAAATGGACTTTTTCAGAAATTTTTCTTTAAAAACTCAATTATTTTCCGGCTTCGGAATCGTTTTGTTATTTATTTTGATCATCGCAATGTCAGGTTATTTCAAAATTAGTGCCGTTGAAGACAATTTGTCTGAAATAAGCGATGTCAATGCCGTTAAGCAACGTTATGCAATTAACTTTCGTGGAAGCGTTCATGACCGAGCAATCGCCGTCCGCGACGTGATTCTGCTAGATAATAATAACAACAAAGGAATTTTAGATAACATCAAAAAATTAGAAAAAGACTATCGCGAATCCCACGAAAAACTTGATAAAATTTTTGAAAACACTGCTTTATACGATAAAAAAGATAAAGAAATTTATCAAAAAATCAACGCCGTAGAAAAATCTACAATGCCGTTAATTCAACAAACTATTGATTTGAAATTAAAAAATAACGAAACCTTTGATGCTCAACAACTTTTGGATAAATCCTTACGCAAAAGTTTTGAAAATTGGTTAGCAGTTATTAACGAATTCATTGACTATCAAGAACAAAAAAATCAAGCTTTAACTACTGAAGCCCGTGATGATATCAGCAGTTATTTAGAAATAACTTTATTATTATCTTTGATTGCTTTTATTGTTGCTACTTTGACCGCAGTTACCATCGTAAGAATCATTATTTCTTCTTTGGGCGGCGAACCTGCTGATGCAGTCCAAAATGTTTTGAATATTTCTCGTGGAAATTTGGCAACTCCAATTCATACAGAATATCAAAATAGTATGTTATCTTCGGTGTTAGAAATGCAAAATCGTTTAAATGAGATTGTTGGCGAAGTAAAAAAATCTGCCGACGAATTAAGTAACAAAGCCGGAGAAGTTGCTAAAAGTTCGGAAATTTCCAAAAATTCCTCTTATGAACAAGTTCAAAATTCGGTTAATTCTTCTCAACATATCAAAGAAGTTGTTGATAACGTAAATAATGTTGCCGACATTGCAAATCAAACCAAAGCAAATTCCGAAATTTCGGCACAACTTGCCAACAAAGGGATGGAAGCAATGCATTGCACCATTTCCAGCATAGAACAAGTTACCAAAGCGGTTAATTTTTCTTCCGAACAAATTCAGCGTCTAGAAAAACATTCACAAGATATTTCTGGCTCGGCAGAACTTATCAAAGAAATTACCAGTCAAACGAATTTGTTAGCATTAAATGCCGCCATTGAAGCAGCTCGTGCCGGAGAAGCCGGACGTGGTTTTGCGGTTGTTGCTGATGAAGTTCGCAAACTTGCAGAACATACGGATTCAGCGGCATCAGAAATCACCAAAATGATTGAAAGTATTCAAAATGAAACGCAATCGGCTGTGAATGCTATCCAAAACACAGTTCCGCAAGTGGAAAAAGGTTTGAGTTTGGTCAATGAAGTAAGCGAGATTTTGAATCAAATCAATATTCAAGCAAGTGATTCATTGTCTAAAGCCAATGAAGTTGCCGAAGCCGCTCATCAACAAGTAAATGTTATGAAAAACTTGGTGAATGAAATGGATAATATTTCCGAAGATTCGCGTAGAACTGCTGAACTTATGGAAAGTAATACGACGGCGGCTAAATCTCTGGAAGGAATTGCAAATATATTAAAAGAACATATGAATTTCTTCAAACTCAAATAAAAACAAGTAAAAATAAAAATAATTTTCCACGAGATTTCCAAAAATTTTTTTAGAATTCTCGTGGAAATTTTTTATAAAACAAATTTAAAAAATTTAAAAATTTAAAAAATTTAAAAATATGCAACAAAAAAAACTATTACTCGCTAACCCACGCGGATTCTGTGCCGGTGTTGAACGAGCAATTGCTATCGTGGAAAAAGCGTTAGAAAAATTCGGCAAACCTATTTACGTCCGTCACGAAGTGGTTCATAACACTTTTGTTTGCAATGATTTACGCCAGAAAGGTGCCATTTTCATAGAAAATTTAGAAGAAGTTCCCGAAAATAGCATCATCATTTTCAGTGCTCACGGCGTTTCCAAAGCCGTCAAAAATCAAGCCAAACAACGCAATTTGACTATTTTTGACGCAACTTGTCCCTTGGTCACCAAAGTGCATTTGCAAGTCAATCGCTTACGCAAAAATAATCAAAAAATTATTATGATTGGTCACGCCGGACATCCAGAAGTAGAAGGAACTATGGGACAAAGCGAAGACGGAGGAATTTTTTTGGTGGAAAATAGTGAAGATGTAAAAAAACTTCCGTTTGCTGATGATGAAAATATTTCTTATGTAACTCAAACCACGCTTTCGGTTGATGATGCTAAACAAACGATTTTGGCATTGCAAGATAAATTTGCTAAATTACAGGCTCCGAAAAAAGATGATATTTGTTTTGCTACTCAAAACCGACAAGATGCGGTCAAAAAACTCGCTGACGTTTGTGATTTGATAATCGTAGTTGGCAGCCCAAATAGTTCAAATTCTCGGCGTTTGAGGGAAGTCGCTTTGAGTAGAAATTGCCAAGCATTTTTGATAGATTCCAAAGCCGAAATTCAAACACAATGGTTAGATCAATATAATTGCATAGGCATTACCGCTGGAGCATCAGCACCGGAATATATCGTCAAAGAAGTTGTGAATTTCATAGAAAATTATTTGCAAATCAAAGCAGAAACGCTCGGCGATGGCGAAGAAAATATAAATTTTGCCTTGCCAAAAGAATTGTTATAAAAAAATATAAAAACAAAAATAAAAACTAAATTTCCACGAGATTTTCAAAATATTTTCCAAAAAATTTTTTAGAATTCTCGTGGAAAATTTTTAAAGAAAATTTCAAAGAATATAAAAAATATGAACCAACCAACATTAGCAATTTTTATAACCTCCTACAATTACGGCGAATTTATCGGCAAAGCCATAGAATCTGTGATAAATCAAAGTAATCCAAATTGGAAACTTTATATTTTTGATAATTGTTCCACCGATAATACTTACGAAGTTGTGGAAAAATATCTAAAAAAAGATAACAGAATCTCGTGGAAAAAACGTCCAACAAATATTGGGGCGTTGAATAATATTATTGAAGGATTTCGCGAAGTTGATGCCGATTATATTTCGCTTTTGACCGCCGATGATTGGCTGATGCCAAATGTTGTTGCCGATGCATTATCGGCGTTTTCGGAAATGCAACAGCAAGGCAAAAATATTCCATTTGTAGCGTTCGGAAGTCAGGCGGCGTATCAAGATGAAAATGATAAAAATAAATTTGCTTTGGCGAGAACTTGGATTCCTTTTCCGGATAATTTTAAAGGGCAAGTTTTTTTAACACCGACGCTGACTATGGGAAATTTTATT
>SFHR01000088.1 GCA_004555545.1 Dechloromonas aromatica (nom. nud.) | reverse complement strand
TTGCTAATTCCATTTTTTTATTTTTTTAAATTTTTTAAAAAGTTTTCCACGAGAATTCTAAAAAAATTTTTGGAAAATATTTTAAAAATCTCGTGGAAATTTTGTTTTATAGTTTTTTGATTTTTATTTTGATTTTTATTTTGATTTTTATTTTGATTTTTATTGCATTCTGTCGTGAATATATTCAACCAAACGCATTGCCTGATGCTGCATTTCTACGACAAAGCCATCAACGTTGTGACGGAAATATCGCCAAAAAATCAAGCTCGGAATGGCGATTAAAATTCCAAATCCGGTGTTATACAAAGCCACAGAAATTCCGTGAGCCAACTGCACCGGATCGGCTCCTACGCCATTTGCCGATTGCGATCCAAAAATTTCTATCATTCCGACAACCGTGCCAAATAATCCCATCAACGGAGCAACCGCCGCAATCGTGCCGATAGTTGTTAAATATCGGCTTAATTCGTGCGATACGCGACAACCGGCTTCTTCCAACGAACTCAACATAACTTCGCGGGAATGCGTGGCGTGGCGTAATCCGGCGGATAAAACTTGACCTAATGGCGATTGACGTTCCAAAGTCATCAAATACGAAGAATTATCTTGTCCGATTTGAAATTGCGATAAAGTTTGCTGCAATAAACCGGGTGGCAAAATTTTGTCGTGACGCAAAGAATATAAGCGTTCAAAAATCAACGCCATAGAAATAATGGAGGCGAATAATAAAAACCAAATTGGCCAACCGGCGGCTTTAAAAATTTCAAACATATAAAATAAAAGTGCTAAAAATCCCAAAATTTCTAATTCATATTGATAATAGTTTGAATCAATGTATCTTGGGTAGTAATTGATTTTGCGTTGGCTTGATAATTTCTTTGGAAAACAATCAAATTAACTAATTCATTGGTTAAATCAACATTTGATTCTTCAATCTGTGAGCCCAAAATGCTACCCAAATTTGAAGTATTAGCAATACCAACTTTGGCAGGGCCGGAGTCACGAGTTTCGCGCCATTGATTATCGCCAATTGAAAGCAAACCTTGCTCGTTGGTGAAACTTGCCAAAATTACTTGACCGATGTTTTTGGTTTCACCATTGCTATAATTTTGCTGCACAATGCCATCATCGTTGACGGAAATTCCTACTGTATAACCTGTTGTATATCCGTCTTGAGTTAAATCTGTAACAGCAAAATCACCAGCATATTGCGAGGAGTTGGACAAATCAAAGGCAATGTTTATAGCTCCTGCACCAGTATCAGGTAAGCCATTTATTTCATTTATAGTCTTTAAATCTTCTTGTTTTATTTCTAAAGCAACATTTGCTTTGGTAGGATCTTTTAATTCTCCGTTTTCATCAAATTCTAATGTTAACAGTGGTTTGGCTTTTTGATCACCTACATATTCCGTGCTTGTGCTATCCAAATTTGCATAAACATTCCACTTTCCTGCATCTGCTGTTCTAACAAAATATAAAGACAAAGTATGCGGATTTCCTAAACTATCATAAATGCTTAGCGAAGTGGTTTTGTTATAAGTTTTTGGATCAGGATTCCAAGAAGTTTTCTCAACAGCAGGTTTATCAACCCAAGTTGTATCTTCCGGCTGTTTTTCATTTGCATTCAAATTTATTCCCATATTTACTTGAGAAGTGGCATTTGGTTCAATGTTTTCGTTTGTTACTAAAATTCTATCAGTAACGCCTTCTTGAATTGTTTTGCCGTCTGGAGTTGCTTTATAACCGGTCAAAAAATAGCCGGAATCATTTACTACATAACCTTCATTATTTAAATGAAATTCTCCGTTACGCGTATAAGTTGTTTCGCCGTTCGGAGCTTCCATAACAAAAAAACCTCCACCGTTGATTGCCAAATCCAAAGCATTGGCAGTTGCAGTTAAACCGCCTTGCGTAAATTGTTGCTGCACAGCGATAGTTTTGGCTCCAAATCCGACATTAACTTTGCTACCGACAGCATTTGCGTACATATCAGCAAAATTGCCACGACTTGATTTATAGCCAACGGTGCTGGTATTTGCGATATTGTGACTGGTTACGTCAATTCCTTTGGAAGAAACTCTTAAACCACTCAAACCTTGTTGGAAAGCCATTTTATTTGTCCTTTCTTATATTTTTGATATTTTGTATTTATTCAGTTGCTTTTTTGAATATTTTTATTTTTTTATTTTTTTTATTTTTCCAAAAAATTTTTTATAAATCTCGTGGAAAATTTGCTTATTTTATTGATATTTATATGATTTGTTGAACATCATCCAATTTGATAGTTCCTTTGTCGCCCAAATCTAAAACAAAATCGCCAGTTGAATTACGCGAAACCGCATAAACCGGAGAATATTGCATAGTCGTTGCAATAACGCCACTATCTTGTTGAGTTGCTTCAACGGTGAATTTATAATTTCCATCAGTGCGGAGATTTCCATAATTATCAATGCCGTCCCAAGCAAAACTCACAATTCCTGCATTTTTAGCCCCCAAATCAATAGAACGCACTTCTGTAGAACCGTTAGTAATTTTTACGATGACTTTATCGGCATTGCTTTCCAACTTGATTCCACCATAAGCGGCAGAACTTGTATTGCCGGACTCATCGGTATAAGAAGACAAAGTGATTTGATTGCCGTTAGTCAAAATATTTTTGCCAATGATACTTGCGGCCTGAATACCTTGATTGTTGTTCAGAGCGGACATTAAAGCGGTAATTTTTTCGCTGATTCCAGCGATTCCGCTAACGGTGTTAATTTGAGCGAGTTGGCTGGTGAGTTCGGTGTTTTCTAACGGATTTAAAGGATCTTGATTTTGCAATTGAGCAGTCAATAATGTCAAAAACTGATTCTGTAATTCTTCGGCATCAGTTTCTTTGGAAACTTTGGTACCATCGGAGTTTAATCCGTTTGCTTTGTTGATCTGGTTGAATAATGAAGAAGCGGAATAAGTGGTATCGGTGTTGCTGGTAGCCATAATAAAAAAATCCTGAGTTGTATAAAAATTTATAAAAAATTTTAAATTAAATATTAAAGTTTTAGTAATTTTATCCGTATAAAAGCAAATAATGTGCCAAAACATTAAAAGAGATAAAATAAAGTAAAAAGAATAAAAAAACCATAAAAAAATTCCACGAGAAATCTCAAAAAGTTTTTGGGAATTCTCGTGGAATTTTTTATAAATATCAAATTTATTTTGTTGGGAAGTTCAGTATATT
>SFHR01000037.1 GCA_004555545.1 Dechloromonas aromatica (nom. nud.) | reverse complement strand
TAAATTTAACTTTTCTTTTTTATTCTTTATTTTCACTGCGATAAAAAAGAATTTACACCTATCGGTTATTTTCAAATTTTTATAGAACTAAATTTTTTTTCGTTTTCTTTAACAACGAAAATTCGGCATTATACTCACAAAAAAAATATTGTCAAACATTTTTTTTATAAAAATTTCAAAAAATATAAATTTTTATATATTTTTCAAGGTTTTAAAATTTATGAAAATAAATTTTTCCACGAGATTTCCCAAAAATTTTTTGAGATTTCTCGTGGAAAATTTGTTTTTATTTATTTTTTTGTTTATTTTTTTATTTTTTATTCAGCTGCCGCAGTATCTGCCGAAGTTTTCTTCTCTTCTTCAACTTTTTTTGCTACTTCTGCCGACGTTTCTTTTGGTGCAGTCACTTTTTTATTCTGCTCCATTTTGGCTTGTGATGATAATTGCAAACGCTTATCTTCATCGGCAAGTTGCTCCAAAAGTTCATTGATTTTGTGCGATGCTTCTTCCATTTTCAATAACGATTCTAACGCAACTTTTTCATTGCCTTTGATATGGCTTTCCCACGCACGTTTGCCACATTCGTGAACTATATTGTGAGGCAATTCCATTTGCCGATAAATGCTACTTTTGCTAAATAATTTCGCTCCGTCGCCGTTATAATACCATTCTCCAAAAGGACAAGCGTGAACATCTAACAAAGTTTCTGCACTTTCGCCAGATGTATGAATTCCTAAAAATGGACGATAAACATTCAATTTAAAAATCAAATGGTCTAATTTGAGAATGTTGAAAAAACTACTATGCACCGCTTCCGAAATTGACGAGGACATAAAGGTATTTTCTTCGGCGATTTTTTTCATCAAAGCCGATGTTCCTTCGCTTTGGTGTAAAAATTGTTTGGCTTCTTCTGCTGAATCCATAACTTGCGTTCTGGCGTCAGTAGTTCCACGAGAAATTGCTAAAACCAAATTAGAAATTTCACTGGTTGCCTGAGCCGTGCGTTCTGCAAGTTTGCGAACTTCATCAGCAACAACGGCAAAACCACGTCCGTGTTCTCCGGCACGAGCGGCTTCAATGGCGGCGTTCAATGCTAATAAATTTGTTTGGTCTGCGATTTCTTTAATCAACTGGACAAATCCTTTGATGCTTTCAGAGTTTTCGCTCAAAGTGTCCATATGATTTGCGGTTTCGTTTTGTGCTTCCCAAATTTCTTTAAAACTTCCGGTAACCGAACTCAAAGCGGACATTGCAGAATCTAAACTGGAAAAAGATGCCTGTGCGATTTTATAGCCGTTATCTAAGCGATTTGGCAATTCAGCAGCCGAATGCCGGATACTCAAAATGCTTTCTATAGATACGCGAATTTGTTCCAAGCATTTCAACTTTAGATGAAGTTTATTTGCAGGATCATTGCCACTTGAATTGTTAGAAACAACGAGGTTAGGATTTTTTTGTCTTATATCGGTAATTTGAGATTGTGTTTGTTGAAGATTATTTTGTAAATTATTATTTTCCGCTGTCAAACGGGAATTTTCGCGGATAAGAGAATCAATTTTTTGTTTGTCTTTTGCCGATGAGAAAAATGAAAACATAATCTTAATTAAACCTTGTAAAAAATAATTGTTGTATAAAATTTGCAAATTTAAAATTTGAAGTTTCAAATTATATTTTAAATTTCTTATTTCATATTTTTCATAAATGTCAATTACAACAAATAATACAAACAACAAAAAAATCATAATTCCGGCAATAGATTTGAAAGATGGTCAATGTGTGCGGCTCAAACAAGGAATTATGGACGACGCCACGATTTTTTCCAAAAATCCTCCGGAAATGGCTTTGCATTGGTTAAATCTCGGAGCAAAACGTCTGCATTTGGTTGATTTAAACGGTGCATTTGCCGGAAAACCTAAAAACGAAGGCGTTATCAAAGAAATTCTGCAAGAAGTCGCCGATAAAATTCCGGTGCAACTCGGAGGCGGAATTCGCGATTTAAAAATCATAGAAAATTGCCTGAAAATCGGTTTGCAATACGTGATTATAGGCACTGCTGCCGTGCAAAATCCAGATTTTGTCAAACAAGCTTGTAAAGAATTTTCTGGACACATTATGCTCGGAATTGACGCAAAAAATGGTTATATTGCCACTGACGGTTGGGCTAAAATTTCTACGCTAAAAGTATTAGAATTTGCTAAAACTTTTGAGGGTTTAAATGTTAATTCTATTGTTTATACGGACATTGGTCGCGATGGAATGTTGAGCGGTTTAAATTTGGAAATGACCGAAAATTTGGCGAAAAATATTTCGATTCCGGTGATTGCTTCTGGCGGATTGTCGTCTTTGCAAGATATTGAAAATTTGCAGAAAAATCCGTGCGAAAATTTAATCGGAACGATTGCTGGACGTGCGATTTATGATGGTTCGTTAAATTTTCAACAAGCCGTAAAAATTTTGGAAGCATAAAAAAATCAACAAAAATAAAAATAAAAATAAAAATAAAAATAAAAAAAATAAAAATTTTCCACGAGATTTTTCAAAAATTTTTTGAGATTTCTCGTGGAAATTTGTTTTATTTTTTTATGCTTAAAAAACTTTAAAAAGCGATCAAAAATTCGTCGGCGTTTTGATTGTTAGAATCTGAATTTGCGTTGATTTTGCCTTGCAAAAATAATTGAATTGCTTTGGAATAAATTTTGTGTTCAATTTTTAAAACCCGAGCCGCCAAAATGTCCTCGTTATCATTTGGCAAAACCGGCACGGCTCCTTGAATTATGATTGGCCCGGCGTCTAATTCTGCGGTTACAAAATGCACCGTGCAGCCGTGAATTTTCAAGCCGCTTTCAATGGCTCTTTTGTGAGTGTGTAAGCCGGTTAGCGATGGCAATAACGACGGATGAATATTCATCAAACGTTGCTGATAATGTTGGACAAATTCGGGCGATAAAATTCGCATAAAACCTGCTAAAACTACTAATTTGGGAGTATATTTGTCTATAATTTTTATTAAACTTTGGTCGTATTCTTGACGCGAGGCAAAATTTTTGTGCGATAAAACTTCGGTGGCGATGTTATGTTGTTTGGCAAAATTTAAACCGGCGGCGTCGGCGTTATTGCTGATTACGGCAGCGATTTTGGTATTTTGCGGAAACATTTGATGTTGCCAAGATTTTACGATGGCTTCCATATTAGAACCACGCCCAGAAATAAGAATTACAATATTTTGAGTTTGAGTTTGATTTTGTTGCATTATTTTTCTTTGATTTCTTTGATTTCTTTGATTTTTTATAAATATAAAATAAACATTTTCCACGAGATTTTAAAAAATTTTTTTAATAAATTACTTAATAAATTACTTTTAATAACTTACTTAATAAAACAAAATTATGAATAACACAAATACTTTATTAGTTGAACTTTGTTGCGAAGAATTACCACCAAAAGCATTGCAAAATTTGGGTAATAGTTTTGCTGAAAATATTTATAAGTCCCTGCAAAAAAATGATTTAGTAAATACTGATTCTGCTTTTACTGCTTATGCAAGTCCGCGTAGATTATCGGTGATTATTAACAATATCAGAAAAGTATCGCCAGATAAATTAGTCCAACAAAAACTAATGCCAGTAAAAATAGCATTTGAAAATGCAGAAAATAAGAAACCATCAGCAGCGTTAATAAAAAAATTAAATACTTTCAATTTAAATACTGAAAATGAAAATTTAGATAATATTATTTCGCAGTTAAGAATTGAAAAAGAAATGGTGTTTTTTGATAACACTATCAGCGGAATTGATTTGGCAAAAGGTTTGCAAGTAGCCGTAGAAAATGCTATTAGTTCATTGCCTATTCCAAAAGTAATGAATTATCAATTACAAGACGGTTGGAGTAGTGTGCAATTTGTGCGTCCGGTTCATCATTTAGTCGCATTATTAGATAATGAAATTATTCCTATTAGTGTTCTTGGTTTGACCGCAAATAATATAACAAAAGGACATCGTTTTGAATGCAAAACAGAAAACAATTTAATTCGCATAAATAACGCAAATGATTATACAAAAATTTTGTCAGAGCAAGGAAAAGTAATCGCAAATTTTGCGGATAGAAAAAACATAATTCAACAGCAATTAAATGACGCTGCCAAAGAAGTTGCTAACGAAGTTGGTGAAGAATTATTTATAACAGAAGATGATGATTTGCTAAACGAAGTTACGGCGTTGGTTGAATATCCAAACGTATTAGTTGGAACTTTTGAAAAAGAGTTTTTAGTAGTTCCGCAAGAATGTTTAATTTTGACTATGAAAACTAACCAAAAATATTTTCCATTATTAAATAAAAATGGAAAGTTAAGTAATAAATTTTTGTTAGTTAGTAATATTAAACCTACTGATTGTTCCGCAATTATTGATGGTAATGAAAGAGTTGTCAGACCGCGTTTGTCTGACGCACGTTTTTTCTTTGAGCAAGATTGTAAAAAAACATTAGAATCTCGTGGAAATTTGTTAAGCAAAGTAATTTATCACAACAAATTAGGTAATCAACAACAGCGAAATAATCGTGTTGTAGAAATTGCTAAAAATATATTAAATTTGCCATATTTTGCAACTATAAAACAGCAAAATTTAACAGAAGAAGTAATCAAAGCAACGCAATTATCCAAAGCCGATTTATTAACCGATATGGTCGGAGAATTTCCGGAACTTCAAGGTATTATGGGGCGTTATTATGCACAAAATGACGGGCTTTCTGATAGTATTGCTTTTGCCATTGAAGACCATTATAAACCGCGTTTTTCCGGAGATGATTTGCCACGTAATATAGTCGGAAAAATTGTAGCACTGGCTGATAAATTAGAAACAATAACCGGTTTATTTGGAATCGGTCAATTACCAACCGGCGATAAAGATCCGTTCGCTTTACGGCGTCACGCTATCGGCATTAGTCGTTTATTAAGCGAAAAAAATAATAGTTTAAATTTGCCTTTAAATGATTTATTAGTAATCGCAAATAATGTATTTAAAAGTAATATAAGTGACGCCAAAGAATATAGCGAAACTAATTTGAAATTATTGCAAAATTTTATATATGAAAGATTTGCCGGAATTTTGAAAGATCAGGGTTTTACTACTAACGAAATTGATAGTATTTTGAGTTTGCAACCAAGTGATTTATATAATGTTTATGATAAATTAAATGCGGTAAAAGAATTCAAAAAACTTCCGGAATTTGAAGCGTTAGTGGCAGCAAATAAACGTATTTATAATATACTCAAAAAAGTTGATAGTAAAGTTTTAAATTTGCAAGAATTAACTATTAACGAAACTTTATTCAGCGAAGTTGCGGAAAAAGATTTATATAATATTTTAAATGAAGTTGCCACAACTTCTATGCAATATTATCAACAACAAGATTACACAAAATCGCTGATAGAACTTGCAAAATTAAAAAATAATATAGACATATTTTTTGAAAAAGTTATGGTTAATGTTGATGATATAAACATTAAAAATAATCGTTTAGCGTTATTAAATTCTTTGTTTGCAGTTATGAATAAAATCGCTGATTTATCAAAATTATAATAAAATAAAATTTTGTATATTTTCCACGAGAAATCCAAAAATTTTTTTGAAAATCTCGTGGAATTTTTGTTAAAAGATATAAACAAATATAAATTAAATAATGATTAAAAAAAGCATTTTTTTAGTTTTATTTTTACTTATTTTTTGTTGCAGTTTAGTATTTTCTGCATTATATTTTTTATTAAATACTAAACAAGGATTTAATGTAATTTTTAATGTTTCGCAAATAATATTAAATTCGCAATTTGATATACAAATCACCACAAAAAACGCCGAAGGAATATTATTAGAATATATAAAATTTGGTGAATTAAAAATAAAATATTTTGATGAAAGTAGCAAAAAATCAAACGAAATAATAATTAACAATTTTGATTTTAGTTGGTCGCCAGAAAATTTTTATAATTTCAATAGAAAACAAAAATTTTTGCTTGAAGTAAATAATATTGCAGCCAAAAAAATAACTTTAAATTTGCCTGAAAATTCCGCAAGTAATGATGAAAAATTTACTTTACCAGAAAATATAAAATTGCCTTTTGATTTGCAATATAAAATCAAAAATTTAGCAATACAAAACCTTATTTATAATAATCAAAAAATATTTGAAAATTTACAATTAAATTCGCATAGTGCAGACAATTTTTATTATCTAAATTTGCAAAAATTTAATATTAGTAATTTCAAAACTAATATACATTTAAACGCCAAAATAAATCAAAATTTTCCCTATGAATTTACTTTGAATTCTCACATTAAAACTGACAATATTCAAAATTTATTTCAAAATAATGCAATTCAAAAAAATAGTTTAAATATCAATTTAAAACTACACGGAAATTCGCAAAAAAATCATTTACAAATCATTTCTAACGGCGGAATTATAAGTAATTCTAATTTTGAAATTACTCTATTTCAAGCACCTTTTTTGACTTCTGCAAATGTTGATTTACAACGATTTAATCCGCAATTACTAAACGCTGATTTGCCTTCTGCAAATATACATTTAAATGCCAAAATAATTCCGCAACAAATAGATTTTTCACAGTTACAAAATACTAAAAATTTGGTTTTACTTGGCGAGATAAATTTACAAAACTTTGCTGCAAATTCTTATGATAAAAATGCTATCCCATTGTCAAAAATAATTAGCAAATTCTCGTGGAAAAATGATGTTTTAAATATCCAAAATTTAGAAATCACTAACAATAATTCCAAAGTAAATATTAACAATGCAACATTTGCTCTCAAAGATTTTGTCACTGATGTAAATATAAATTTACAAAACATTAACGCACACGATTTTATAAGCACTTTACCAAGCACAAATATAAATGGCAACTTGCAACTCAAAGGCGATATAAATAAACAATTTTTAAACGTAAAATTAGAAAATAAATTAGCAAATATTAACGGCAAAAATAATAATCAGTTACCATTAAAATTTGATGCCTCATTAACACATAATCAACAACAAAAATTCATAGAAATTTCAAAATTATCATTAGAAACTATATTTAAAAATATCAAAATTTTTAACGATACTACGCTGAAAATTCTATACAAAAAATCTTTGCAAGATTCTGAAAATCTCAAAGATTTTGCAAATTTTGAAATCCAAAATATCAAATCTTCCACGAGAATTGATGAAAATTTTTTGAATTTAAACGGCAAAATTACTCACACTAAAAATGATTTAAACCTTGATTTATTAGTAAATAATTTGCAATTTTTACGCAATTTCAACTTAAATTTACAAAGTAAGAAAATAAACGCAAAAGCAACTATAAACGGAACTTTACAGCAACCTATTATTAGTGGAAATTTTGTTATTGATGAACTCATCAATAATGATACTTCTATGAAAATTCAGAATGCAAGTTTAGATTTTTTGCTCGGAGGAAATTTATCTAATAACGCAAATGCTAATTTAAAAATAAAATCTATCAGCACAAATGAGCAACCAAAATTATTACGTGATTTTGAATTAACTTTAAACGGAACTAACCAACAACATCAACTCAAAATTTACGCTTTACTTCCGAAAAGACAACATCTAAATTTCGTGCTTGATGGAAAATTTTTTCACGCTTTAAATACTAATTTATTTAACAAACAAAACGCTACAATTTGGGAAGGCAAAATCGCTCAATTAGAATTAAATCAAAAAACCAAAAATACTATTTACTCTTTGATAAAAAATGATTTCAAAAATACCATAAAAATCTCCGCAAAAAATAATACACATAATATAAATATTGATGAATTAGCAATTAACGTCTTACAAAAATCTTCCATTTATGCCGATAAAGCAAATGTCCCGCAAATGAATTTAACGGCAATTACTAATATACTTTTTGCTAACAAAAAATCATTGCAAGTAAATAGCAAAATTAACGGATCTAAAATATCACCATTAAATGCTGAACTAAATTTATTACTAAACAATGATTTCAAAAACATAAACTCAAATATAAATTTGAATATTGCTGATTTGTCTTGGGTCGCTCCGATAATCGGTGATGTTTGGAATAGTAAAGGCGAATTAAATACTAATTTGGAAATCAAAGGCAATATTGATAACCCAGATATTAACGGAAATATTTTGGCAAAAAATTTAGCCATTACTAAATCCGACTTAAATCTAAATTTGCACGACGGAATTTTTGATGCCGATATCAACAAAAGTATTTTGAAAATCAATAATTTCACTTGGTTCAGCAAATTAAGTAAAGCCGAAGAAATACCCAATAAATTACTACATATTCGTGCCGATAACGAGGATTCTTTGCAAAAATTAGTGGAAAAATCCGGCAAAATTTCTATTAACGGCGAACTCAAACTAAACGCTACAAACTCGGCAAATAACGCAAAATTAAATTTAATCATTGACCGATTTGGCTTGGCTCAAAAGCCGCAACAATGGCTGATTTCCTCCGGAAAAGCCGATATTTTGTTAGACGAGCATACTTTGAAAATTGACGGCGATTTCAAAATTGACGCCGCTTATATCGTCCTGCAAGATTTTGACTCCACGCCCAGCACTTCCAACGACATTGTAATCCGCCAAAATGCAAACAATACGACCTCACAAAATCTGCAATGGCAGCCAAATATAGACATAAATTTGAATTTTGGCACAAATTTTCTATTTTCCGGTTACGGCTTGACTACGCAACTTTTCGGCAATATAGACATTTTGGCAAAAAATAACGATTTGCCGCGTGGTAAAGGACGAATTCGCACATTAAACGGCGTTTTTGAAGCATACGGGCAACGGCTAAAAATCACGCGTGGCGAGATTTCTTTTAATAATTTGCTGACAAATCCAAGTTTGAATATTCGGGCTTTACGCGAAAATTTGGCTGTCAATGCCGGAGTTGCAATTCGTGGTGATGTCAATTTTCCGCGAATCACGCTGATTTCTGAACCGGAAGTCCCGGACGCTGAAAAATTATCTTGGTTGATTTTAGGGCACGGAGCCGAATCAATGTCGGCGAGTGATTCTGCGTTATTGATGACGGCGGCTAATGGTTTGTTAGGCGATTCGTCCGGCGGAATTATCAGCCAAATCAAAAACGGAATCGGTATTGATGAATTTTCGGTCAAGCAAGGTAATGTCGGACAAAATAATAATCGGCGTCCGAGCAGTAAAATTGTTGGAAGTTCGCAAGATAATTCGGCGACAACCGGCAATCAAATTTTGACTATCGGCAAAAATTTTTCGTCAAATACCAAAATTATTTATGAGCAATCTTTGGGACAGGCGGATAGTTTGCTGAGAATTTATCGCAAATTTGGACGCAATTTAACATTAGCGGCAACGGGCGGAAGTGATAATGCTTTTGATATTTTTTATAACATAATTTTTGGTTGGCCGCCAAATGCTTTTCAAAGCGGTAAAAACAACAAAAATTAAAAATATTGTAAAATGCAAATCCGATTATATACAAAATACAATGATATATAAATGAATTCGTAATCGTTGATGGTTCTACTTTTTGGGGCATTTTACGATTACGTATTTTTACGTAAAAAATAAACAAAATCTCGTGGAAAATTGTTTATATTTTGCTTATTTTTTGTTTATATTTCTTTGATTATTCCATAAAGTAAAATAATCCGCTCAAAAATAAAATCATAACTCGCTGGAACAATTATTAAATTACTTTGTTTAGCAATTATGGAGTTTTCTAAACAATATTTTTTGGCGGCGTTATATGCCTGATTAAAATTTATAAATAAACTATTTTGCAAATTACTTTGTTTATTACGTAAAGGAAAAAATTGATTAACTTGACTATTTAAAATCAGATCTTCATTTAGCCATTGCACCGCATAAAATCTGGCTTGACGAAATTTGTTTATATACAAATTATGTATATCAAAATAATCGCCAAATTCATTGTTATTATTCATTTTTTTACAACTTAAAAAACATTAAAAACCGTTATTAAAATTAAACATCAAAAAACTAAAAATATAAAAATATAAGAAAGGTTATTTTATTTACTATGTCTTTACAATGTGGAATTGTTGGCTTACCAAATGTAGGCAAATCAACTTTATTTAATGCACTAACCAAAGCCGGAATTCAAGCCGAAAATTATCCATTTTGCACCATAGAACCAAATGTCGGCATCGTAGAAGTTCCAGACCCACGTTTAGAACAATTAGCCAAAATTATCAACCCGCAACGCATCCAACCGGCAATCGTAGAATTTGTTGATATCGCCGGTTTAGTCAAAGGTGCTTCCAAAGGCGAAGGTTTAGGAAATCAATTTTTAGCAAATATCCGCGAAACTAACGCAATTATTCACGTAGTCCGTTGCTTTGCCGACGATAACGTGGTTCACGTTTCTGGTTCTGTTGATCCTTTGCGTGATATTGAAGTCATTGACACTGAACTGGCTTTGGCTGATTTAGCGGTTGTAGAAAAAGCTTTGGCACGTTATAAAAAACCAGCCGCCGCCGGAGATAAAGATGCCAAAAAATTAGTTGCCGTCTTGGAAAAATGTTTTAATCAACTTAACCAAGCCAAAGCATTACGTGAATTAGTCAAGCAAGGAGAAATTTCCGCCGAAGATTTAATTTTGTTAAAACAATTTTGTCTGATTACTTTAAAGCCGGTTTTATACGCCGCCAATGTTAGCGATAACGGCTTTGATGCAAACAATAACGAATTTTTGAAAGCCGTGCAAAATCACGCCGCCAACGAAGGCAGCGAAGTCGTGGCTTTATGTGCGTCCATAGAAGCCGAAATCGCTGATTTGGACGATGCGGATAAAACAGAATTTTTGCAATCTATGGGTTTGGAAGAGCCCGGTTTAGATCGCTTAATTCGTGCTGGTTATCACTTGCTGGGCTTACAAACTTATTTCACCGCCGGAGTCAAAGAAGTCCGAGCTTGGACAATTCATAAAGGCGACACCGCACCTCAAGCCGCCGGAGTAATTCACACAGATTTTGAGAAAGGTTTTATTCGTGCTCAAACTATCGCTTTTGAAGATTTCATAACTTACAAAGGCGAACAAGGTGCCAAAGAAGCCGGAAAAATGCGTGCCGAAGGTAAAGATTATGTCGTTCAAGATGGCGATGTAATGAATTTTTTGTTTAACGTGTAAAAAAATAAAAACAAAAATTCCACGAGATTTCCAAAAAAATTTTTAGATTTCTCGTGGAAAAATTTCAAAAATTTCAAAAATTACAAAAGGAATTTTCTAACGTGGCTGGAATTGAATTTTCAAAAAATCGCGAAAAAGAAAAAGATATGGCAAATTTAATTTCGCCAGAACTTGATATTGCTTTGCATATGGCTTTTATTCAAGCAAGACAGCATAATCACGAATTTGTAACCGTGGAGCATTTGTTGTTGGCTTTGATAAATAACGCCGTTTCCATTGAAGATTTATTGCTTGAATGCGGTGCAAATCTACCGAAAATCAAAGAACTTTTGACCGCTTATATTTTTGATAAAGAAAATGAAATCGCTGAAGATTCGCTCAATGAATTTTCTATGGCTCAACCGTCTTTGGAATTCCAACGCGTGATCCAACGCACCATTTTATCGGTTCGTAGCGTTGGCAATGACCGCATAGAAGCAAATAACGTGCTGATTTCTATTTTTAGCGAACCATCAGATTGTTTTGCCAAAGATTTGTTATTGCGGCAAGGAATTTCGCGGATGGATATCATAAACGCAATGTTGCGACAACGTTCAAAATTTATTCAGCAGTATCAAAAAGAAAATTCAAATCCGGAAAAATTTGAAAATTTTAAAAAATTTGAAAATTTTGAAAAATTTGATAAATCGGAAAAATCAGAAAAATCAGAAAAATCAGAAAAATCACGTTATGAACGCGAATTTGAAATTATCAAAAAATTTCGTAAAAAACTCGTGGAAAAAAATCTTGACGCCGAAAGATCTAATGCTAATCGCAACGTCAATGTTGATAAATATTTGATTTTTCTCAATAAATTAGCCCAAAATCAGCAATTAGAACCGCTAATCGGACGCCAATCAGAGCTCCAAAGTTTATTACGCACTTTATGCCGTCGCCGCAAAAATAATCCGCTCTTAGTCGGTGATGCCGGAGTCGGCAAAACCGCCATCATAGAAGGTCTGGCAGTAAAAATCGTAAATAAACAAGTCCCAGAAATCCTACAAAATATGCAAATTTTCAGTTTAGATTTAGCCGCTTTAATCGCCGGAGCCAAATATCGTGGAGACGTGGAAGAACGCCTAAAATCAATTTTGTCGGTGTTAGAAAATATTGAAAATTCCGTGCTTTTCATTGACGAAATTCATATGTTAATCGGAGCCGGAATTTCTTCCACCGGTGGCTTGGATATCGGAAATCTGCTGAAACCCGCTTTGAGCAACGGAAAATTACGCTGCATCGGAGCGACAACTTATGAAGAATACAAAAATATTTTCAGTAAAGACGTTGCTTTGGCAAGACGCTTCCAAAAAATAGAAGTCCAAGAACCAAATTTCCACGAGAGTTTGCAAATTCTTTCTGGAATTCAAAAACGCTACGAAGATTTTCATAATATTTCTTATACTGACGAAGCCATAGAAACGGCGATTTTGCTGTCTCAACGCTATTTGACGGATCGGCATTTGCCTGATAAAGCCATTGATATCATTGACGAAGTAGCGGCGGCTCAAAATTTGCTGCCCGAATATCAACGCAAAAGCCAAATAGAAAAATCTGACGTGGAAAAAATTATCGCTCAGATGGCAAAAATTCCGTTGGAAAATTTAGATTCCAGCGACGGAAATCAACAATTATCAAACTTAAACAAATTACAGCAAAGTTTAAAAAACGAAATTTTCGGGCAAGATAACGCCATTGACGAATTAGTCAAAGCCATAAAAATTTCGCGTTCCGGCTTGGCTGATTCCGACAAGCCCATCGGCAGTTTTTTATTTATCGGCAGCAGCGGAGTCGGCAAAACCGAAGTCGCCAAGCAATTAGCCAAACATTTACACATAGATTTAATTCGCTTTGATATGTCCGAATATGTGGAATCGCACTCGGTGGCACGTTTGATAGGTGCTCCGCCGGGTTATGTTGGTTATGATAAAGGCGGGTTACTAACCGAAGCCGTGCGTAAAAAACCGTATGCGGTGTTGTTGTTGGACGAAATAGAAAAAGCCAACGCTGATATTTATAATTTGTTGTTGCAAATTATGGATTACGGCAAACTCACTGATAACACGGGCAAAAGCACGGATTTTCACCATATAATTTTGATTATGACTTCTAACGTCGGAGCCGAAGTTTTAGAAAAAAATAGCAATTTTGGTTTTATCAACAGCGATAAAAATTCTGACAATCTCAACTTTGAATCTTATAAAGAACTAAAACGCGTATTTTCGCCGGAATTCAGAAATCGTTTAGATGCTATTATCCATTTCAACGCTTTAAATGATGAAATCATAGAAAAAATAGTGGAAAAATATTTGCGAAATCTCGTGGAAAAATTGCGTAAAGCAGATAAAACTAAAGCGTTGAAAAATATTGAGTTTTCGCAAAATTTGCGTTTGATGTTGTTGGAGCATTTAGAAAAGCAAAATATAAATTCAAATCGCAGCGAAAAGCAAGGAGCAAGAGCATTGCAAAGAATAATCCAAGAAAAAATCGTCGCCAAGTTGGCAGAAGAAATAATTTTCGCCGAGCAAGATTTCTCACAAAATAGCAAAAAAAATCTGCTCATAGATTATTCTGAAGAAGTCGGAGAAGTAGTTTTTGAATTTGTATAAATAAAAATTTTTTCCACGAGAAATCTCAAAAATTTTTTGGAAAATCTCGTGGAAAAGTTTTTTTATTTTTGATTTTTTATTTTTGTTTTTTGTTTATTTTTTTGCGTTCAATTTTTCTTCCAAGTAATGAATGCTACAACCGCCTTCTACGAATTTGGCGTCGTGCAATAATTCTTGATGCAGTGCGATATTTGTTTTGATTCCCTGCACTTGCATTTCCGACAACGCAATCCGCATTCTTCTGATAGCTTGTTCGCGTGTATCTCCAAAAGAAATCACTTTGGCAACCATAGAATCATAATACGGCGGTACCACATAACCTTGATAAATATGCGAATCCACCCGAATTCCTGGTCCGCCCGGCGGATGATAAAAGCTGATTTGTCCCGGCGAGGGCACAAACGTAAATGGATCTTCTGCGTTAATTCTGCATTCTATGGCGTGTCCGCGTAAATTGTTGTCTATATCTTTTTGACGATAGCGTAATTTTTCGCCATAACAAACGCGAATTTGTTCTTGCACGATATCTACACCGGTAATCAATTCGCTCACAGGATGTTCAACTTGGACGCGCGTGTTCATTTCTATAAAATAGAACTCGCCGTTTTCGTATAAAAATTCAAAAGTGCCGGCACCGATATAGCCTATTTTTTTACAAGCATCCGCACAACGCACGCCGATTCGTTCAATCAACCGGCGAGGAATCTGCGGAGCCGGAGCTTCTTCCAAAACTTTTTGATTACGTTTCGCCGAGATAAATGGCGTTTTTATGAGCGTCTGACAAAATCTGAATTTCCACGTGACGCGGATTTTCCAAGAATTTTTCCAAATATACCGTTGCATTGTCAAACGCTGATTTTGCTTCTTGCTGCGTAGTTTGCACGGCGTTGAGCAAAGCCGCTTCCGTATAAACCACACGCATTCCGCGTCCGCCACCGCCACCGGCTGCTTTGATGATTACTGGATAACCGACTTCTTTGGCGATTTTCAAAACTTCTTTGGGATTTTCTGTATTCAACGCACCTTCAGAGCCGGGAACGCACGGAACTCCGGCGGCTTTCATAGCATTTTTGGCGGACACTTTATCGCCCATCATTCTTATGGTTTCTGCTTTTGGTCCGATAAATGTGAAGCCGGATTTTTCTACGCGTTCGGCGAAATCGGCGTTTTCTGATAAAAATCCGTAGCCCGGATGAATTGCTTGGCTATCGGTGACTTCGGCGGCGGAAATGATTGCCGGAACGTTTAAATAACTTTGAGCCGACGCTGGTGGGCCAATACAAACGCTTTCATCGGCAAGTTTTACGTATTTAGCGTCTTTGTCGGCTTGAGAATATACCACGACGGTTTTTATGCCTAATTCTCTACAAGCACGTTGAATTCGCAAGGCGATTTCGCCGCGGTTGGCGATTAAAACTTTATCAAACATAATAAAAACTCGTTATTACTGAATTAAATTTTTTCCACGAGTTTTCCAAAAAATTTTTTAGTTTTCTCGTGGAAATTTTGTTTTATTGTTTTATTGTTTTATTGTTTTATTGTTTTATTGTTTTATTTTTATTTTTGTATAAAAAATCTAACCGATTACGAATAAAGTTTCATCAAATTCAACCGGTTCGCCGTTATCAACCAAAATTGCTTTGACCGTGCCATCGTTTTCGGCAACGATCTCGTTCAGCAATTTCATCGCTTCAATAATACATAAAACGTCGCCCTTTTTGACTTGACTGCCGATTTCTACGAACGGATCCGCAGTTGGCGAGGACGCACGATAAAAAGTGCCAACCATCGGCGATTTAACCAAAGTGCCTTCTGGCAGGTCATCATCTAAATTTACGTTGGAAGTGTTGCCGACTCCGGAGGCTGGAAGCGGCATTGCTTGAGTCATTGCAAATTGTGGAGCCACGCCGTTGTTGGAATTTTGCATAACAACGGTGGAATGTTTAGAAATTCTGACTTTTTCTTCTCCTTCGGAAACTTCTAATTCAGAAATTCCGGCTTCTTGAACTAAATCTATAAGTTTTTTGAGTTTTCGCAAATCCATAAATAAACTTCCTTTTTTTATTTGTTTATTGTTAATTGTTTATATGTTTTTTATTTTAGTAAAAATAATTAAAAATTATTCGTTTTTTGTTTTACGATTTGAACCGGCAACCATCGGGAATAAAAACAGCCGACAATCTAAATCGCCGTTGAACAGCGGAATTTTGCGGCTTGGTTTTAAACGCAAACCTTTGACAAAATTTTGTAAGTCCGCCGACAAAAATCCGCATAACCAACCAGCCCAGTTATTTTTCAGAGCCGTCGCCAATTGAGGATAAAACTCCATCAAAAAACGTAAATCACTCAAACGCTCACCATAAGGCGGATTACATAACAAAACGCCGCTCTGATTTCCGGTAAATTCAGAAATTTGCAAATTCAAAATATCTTGACATTGCACTAAAACAAATTTTTTTAAATCAAATTTTTCAGAACTTTCAAAATTTTCAAAATATTTCTCGTTGAGAAATACAAAATTTTTCAGATTTTCTTTGATTGCATAAATTGCATTTTTATCATTATCAAACGCTAATAAAATCGGAGTTTTCGGAGAATTCTGCTGGATTTCTTGCAGACGTTGCAAAATATTATTTTCGGCTTGTTGTTTGATATTTTTCCACGAGATTTCATCAAAAATTTTTAACTTTTCAAAGCCAAATTCCAAGCGATTTATATTTGCCGGAAGTTGAAAATATTTTTGTAACGCTTCCAAAATCAAAGTTCCAGAACCGCACATCGCATCAACAAACGGCTGATTTTCCGCATAATTCCAGTTAGTAAAATCTATCATCGCTGCCGCCAAATTTTCTTTCAACGGTGCCGCTACGGATTTTTTGCGATAACCACGCAACCATAAAGGTTCTCCGGAAGTGTCAAGATATAAACTGCAAGAATTTTCTTTGATAAATAAATGCACCAAAACATCCGGACGAAATGTGGCTACGTTTGGACGCTGCGAATATTCTTCGCGGAAAAAATCGCAAATTGCATCTTTGACGGTCAGCGTCAGAAAATTCAGAGATTTCAGCGGACAACGAATTGCCGTTGTGCTAACTTTAAAAGTGTTGGCGACATCAAAATATAAAGACCATTGCTGCGATTTGGCAAATTGATAAATATCTTGCTCATTGCGATAATTTTGCTCATCAAGTTTTAACAAAATTCTGGTAGCAAAACGGCTATACAAATTGACTTGCATCATCAAATTTAGGTCGCCAAAAAAGGTCACGCCACCAGCAATGATAATTATTTGATTTTCCACGAGATTTTGCGAAAATTTTTTGGCTATTTGCAAAATTTCTTCGCCGAGCAAATTTTCTAAACCTCGCGGACAACTTGCGAAAAATTCTAATTCGCCACGTTTTTTTTGATACGTTTTACTTTTATTATTGTTGATTTTGCTTGTCATTTATATTGCTTTCTTTTTTGGCACGTTCAAAAATTAAGTCACCATTTTTTTCTTTGAAAGTTCCTTGAAAAATTCCCATTCCGCCCGGAGGTTCGCCATTTTCGTCAAGATCTTTGATTTCTGCCCAACCTTCGCAAGTTTCGGTTTCGGTGGCGAACAAATGCTGTCCGAGCTTGACAATATATGCTCCAGACGGAACTTGGTAAAGTTCAACTTTGCTGGAATCAACGCCGTAGCCAAGCGTATGAATTCTGGTGCAATGTGGCATACGCGAAACGACAATGGAAAGGTCAATTTTTTTATTCCAAAACGCTTGTTGTTCACGCATCAAAGTTATGTTATGTTGGCGGTCGTCGTCTATAAAATACGTTGCTGAATCGTTGGTGCAGCCGGATAAATTTAATAAAGCAAGAGCGGAAAATCCTGCCAAAAATAATTTTTGCAACATAGAAAAATCCTTATAAAAATATAAAAATATGAAAATATGAAAAATATTTAAAAATATTTATGAATATTGATAAATAAAATTTATTTTATTCAAAATCAAAAAAAATTTCTAAAATCTCGTGGAAAATAAATAATTTGCTAATTTGCTAATTTGCTAATTTGCTAATTTTCACTATTTTTAAGTTTTTATATATAAAAAATGAAATCCAAATTAACATTAAAAACAAATAAAACTGATACCAAAAAATCAAGCAAAAAAATTCGCTTTAATCCAAATTTGCAGAAAATTCAAAATTTGCAGAAATCTCAAAAATTACAAAAATCTAAACAAATTCAAATTAAAAAATCGCAAACCCCAAAAATTTCTGAAATTGCTGAAATCTCTGAAAAATCAGAAAATTTCAATATTTGGCAATCTGTCAATGAAAATTTAACAAAATCTAAAAATATAAACATTGAAAAAAATATCCCGCAAATCCAACAAGTCCAAAACGGCGAACGACTTTCCAAAATTATCGCTAATCGCAATTTATGTTCTCGCCGAGAAGCCGATGATTATCTCGCCGCCGGTTTGGTGAGCGTTAATGGAAAAATCGCCCATTTAGGGCAAAAAATCCCATTTGACCAAATCAATTCGCTTGATATTCAAATCGCCAAAGAAGCTCAAAATTTGCAAAATCAAAAAATTACTATCATTTTGCATAAACCGGTCGGCTATGTCTCCGGAACGCCAGAAGACGGAAATATTCACGCTTTGACGCTAATCACCGCAGAAAATCAAGAAAAATCTCCGCTTGATCCGATTGAATTTTCGCCACACATTTTACGTGGTTTAGCTCCGGCTGGGCGTTTAGATTCTGATTCTTCTGGACTAATCATTTACACGCAAGACGGCAGAATCGCCAAGCAAATAATCGGTGAAAAAGTTCAGCATAAAGTAGAAAAAGAATATTTGGTTAGATTTGTCGGCGAAATATCGCCAGAAAAAATCAAACTTTTGCAACACGGATTATTTTTAGACGGCAAAGCGTTAAAACCAGCTTGGGTAAAATTACTAAACGAAGGTCAATTGCATTTCATTTTGCAAGAAGGCAGAAAGCGGCAAATCCGCAGAATGTGCGAATTAGTCGGCTTGAAAGTAATCGGATTGAAACGCGTGAGAATCGGCAAAATAATGCTGAAAAATTTACCGCTCGGCAAATGGAGATTTTTGCGTAACGGAGAAAAAATATAACGAAAATCAAAAAGCAAAATATAAAAAATAAAAAATAAAAAATAAAAATTTTTCCACGAGATTTCCCAAAAATTTTTTGAGATTTCTCGTGGAAAATTTTTAAGAATAAAAATATTAAAAATATTAAAAATATTAAAAATATTAAAATTTACGACAAAAAATGTTAAATATTGAATACTAAATATTAAAAAATATTAAAAAATATTTCTTATCGCTATCATTGCAAAAATGGAAAAAAACAAACTAATCGGCAATTCAACTTTAAGCATTGCCGATGTAAATAATCAAAATATTCAAATTTTAGTCGTTGATGATGATAATCGCCTCCGCACTCTGTTGATGAAATATTTTGGAGATCAAGGTTTTCGCGTTCAAGCTGCTGCCGACGGATTTCAGATGGACAAAATTATGGTCAGAGATTCCATTGATTTGCTGATTTTAGATTTGATGATGCCCGGCGAAGATGGTTTGAGTATCTGTCGGCGACTTCGTGCAACTGGAAATACCACGCCGATAATAATGCTGACGGCCCGTGGCGAAGATGTTGATAGAATTTTGGGATTAGAAATGGGTGCCGATGATTATCTGGCAAAACCATTTAATCCGCGTGAATTGTTGGCGAGAGTCAATGCAATTTTACGCCGTCAAACGCCAAATATTCCCGGTGCTCCGGTTACTGGAAATTCTGGCGGTCACGACGGCAACGATAAAAGTAAAACAGAAATTGAATTGGGCGAAGTTGTGGTGAATTTGAATACGCGTTCAGTGCATTATAAAAATGATGAAGTTGTGCAATTAACGACGGGCGAATTTTCGTTGCTAAAAATTTTGCTACAAAATCCGAATCAGCCGCTTTCTCGCGATAAATTGATGTCTTTGGCGAGAGGTCGCGGTCACGGGCCTTTTGATAGAGCAATAGACGTGCAAATTTCTCGCTTACGCAAACTCATAGAAAAAGATCCAACTCAACCGCGATATTTGCAAACGGTTTGGGGATTTGGCTACGTGTTTATTCCGGAAGAAAACCAAAAACAAACGCATAGCAAAAAATAAGAATTAACTAAAACAAATTTCCACGAGATTTCCAAAAATTTTTATAGAATTCTCGTGGAAAATTTTTCATTAACTTAATAAAAAAATAAAAATTTAATAAATAATAAAAATTATGGCTGAAAAAAATTCAAATTCAAATTCAAATTCAAATTCAAATATCAAAAAAGTCGTTTTAGCTTATTCTGGCGGCTTGGATACTTCCGTTATTTTGAAATGGCTTCAAGATACTTATAATTGCGAAGTCATCACTTTTACCGCTGATTTGGGTCAAGGCGAAGAATTAGATGCAGCTCGTCAAAAAGCCCTCAAATTAGGCATCAAAGCCGAAAATATTTTCATTGACGATCTCCGCGAAGAATTTGTTCGCGATTTTGTCTTCCCGATGTTTCGTTGCAATACCATTTACGAAGGTGAATATTTGCTCGGTACCAGCATTGCTCGTCCGTTGATTGCTAAACGTTTGATTGAAATCGCCAAACAAACTAACGCCGACGCAATTTGTCACGGAGCAACCGGAAAAGGCAACGATCAAGTGCGTTTTGAACTCGGTGCTTATGCATTGAAACCGGATATAAAAATTATCGCCCCGTGGCGGCAGTGGGATTTGTTATCTCGCGAAAAATTACTCGCTTACGCTGAAAAAAATGGCATTCCTATTGAAATGAAGCACCGGAACGGCGGTTCTCCGTATTCTATGGACGCAAATTTGTTGCATATTTCTTATGAAGGTCGGCATTTGGAAGATCCAAATAATGAAGCCGAAGAATCTATGTGGCGTTGGACAAAATCTCCGGAAGACGCACCGAATACGCCGGAATATATAAATTTGGAATTCCAAAACGGCGATTTGATCGCCATCAACGGCGAAAAATTATCAGCCGCTAATTTGTTAGCAAAATTGAACGATCTCGGCGGCAAACACGGAATCGGTCGTTTAGATTTGGTAGAAAATCGTTATGTGGGAATGAAATCACGTGGATGCTATGAAACTCCGGGCGGAACAATTTTATTGAAAGCCCATCGTGCCATAGAATCTTTATGTTTGGATCGCGAAGTGGCTCACTTGAAAGACGAATTGATGCCACGTTACGCCGAAGTGATTTATAACGGTTATTGGTGGTCTCCGGAACGTCAAGCGTTACAAGCGTTGATAGACCAAACTCAACAAACCGTAAATGGCACGGTGCGACTGAAATTGTATAAAGGCAATGTGATTGTCGTCGGTCGCAGTTCGCCAACAAATTCGTTATTTGACCCGACTATCGCCACTTTTGAGGACGACGGAGGTGCTTATAATCAAGCCGACGCTGGTGGCTTTATCAAATTGAACGCCTTGCGTTTGCGAATCGGTGCAAAAGCAAAAAATAAATAAAGCAAAGATATAAATTTTTCCTTTTCTTTTTTCCACGAGATTTTCAAAAATTTTTTAGATTTTTTAGAATTTTCGTGGAAATTTTTTTTTAATAAAAATATAAAAATAAAAACAAAATAAAAATATGTTCAAAATTATTTTTCAACAAATTATTTTTAGTTTTCTTATTGCTGTTGGATGCTATATTTTTTTTGGCGTTGATGGCTTTTTGACCGCAATTTTGGTAGCTTTTGCGGTGATTTTGCCGAATTTTTTATTTGCATTAAAACTAAATTTATTATCAAAAAGAAGTATTTTGTTAGCGAATTCCAAAAAAAATAACGAAAATCTCGTGGAAAATTCGTCGCAAAAGGTTTTGACATTTTTTTTCGGAGAATTCCTAAAAATTGTTTTTACTGGTTTGCTGCTATTTTTGATTTTCAAACTTTACAAAAATATGGTTCCGCTGTGCTTTGCGATAAGTTTGATTGCAAATTTACAAAGCATTTTGATAGCGGCGTTGTTAATGAAAAATAAAAAAATTTAAAAAAATTTAAAAAATTTAAAAAAATTTAAAAAAATTTGAAAAAACTTAAAAAAAATTGAACTTTTTACAATTTGTTAAAGATTTTGTTAAAAAAATGCAAAAAGTTTTTCTAATTTTTTATAAAATTCTGCAAAATTTTTCAAAAATTTATTCAAAGGATAGATATTTGAATTATTTTTAAATATTATTCTTTATAATTATTTCTGCTCAAATTTTTGAGATTTTTTAAAGTTTTTTTTTTAAATTTTTGAAAGTTTTGGAAATTTAGTAAGCAATGATTGTAAATATAGTTAAAAACTACAAAAAAACGAAAGAAAATCAGCTATGAGTGCAGAACATCTACCTACTTCTGGTGAATATATCGTTCACCACTTGACTCACCTGAACACAACAGGAGAAGCCCAAAAAGCAGTAATAGATTGGTCAATTTTTAATATTGATTCGTTGTTCTATTCTATCGTTTTGGGTTTGATTACTATTTTCTTTTTGTGGAAAGCAGCTTCCAAAGCCACTTCTGGCGTTCCCGGTCGTTTTCAAGCGGCTGTGGAAATCTTGGTAGAAATGGTTGCCGAACAAGCCAAAGGCGTAATCCATAGCGAACAATCCCGCAAATTCGTCGCTCCGTTAGGTTTGACAGTGTTTGTATGGATTTTCTTAATGAACGCAATGGACTTATTGCCGGTTGATTTGCTCCCAAATATCGGTCAGATGTTTGGAATCCATTATCAACGTGTGGTCGGCACTGCTGATTTGAATATTTCATTGGGAATGTCTATTAGCGTTTTGTTTATTTGCTTGTATTACAACTTGAAAATCAAAGGCGTTAATGGCTGGGTTCATGAATTATTTACTGCTCCATTTGGAAATCATCCGATTTTATGGCCTATTAACTTTTTGATGCAGTTGATTGAATTCGCTTCCAAAACGATTTCTCACGGAATGCGGTTGTTCGGTAATATGTATGCCGGCGAATTAGTGTTTATGTTGATCGCTTTGCTTGGCGGAACAGCAACGGTATTCGGATTTTTGGGCAATGTGATCGCTGGTTCTGTATGGGCAATTTTTCACATTTTGATTATCACCTTACAAGCATTTATCTTTATGATGCTGACTTTGGTGTATGTTGGTCAAGCACACGAAGGACATTAAAATTAAAAAATTTCAAAAAGATTTTTTAAAATCTCGTGGAAATCGTGGAAAATTTGAAACTTTTTAAGATTTTTAATTTTTAATTTTTAATTTTTAATTTTTAACCTTTAACTTTTTTATAACACTTTTTAATTTTTAATTCTTAATTTAATTCTTTTTTTATCTAACTAACATAGGAGTATTTTTATGGACGCTTTAGGTTTTGTCGCATTAGCCGCTGGTTTAATTATTGGTTTAGGTGCTATCGGTGCTTGTATCGGTATCGGTCTTATGGGCGGAAAATATTTGGAAGCTGCCGCACGTCAACCAGAGTTGATGAACGATTTGCAAACCAAAATGTTCTTGTTAGCAGGTTTGATTGACGCTGCTTTCTTAATCGGTGTTGGTATTGCTATGATGTTTGCATTTGCTAACCCATTCGTTGCTGCCGCTTAATTTGCGTTTAGTTAATAAACGTTCCAGCGTTTTTATATTTTTTACTTTTTATAAAAATTTATAAAAGTAAAAAACAACAATAAAAATAAATTTAAACAACAACGAAAGGATTAACCGTGAACTTAAATGCAACCTTGTTTGCACAAATCGTGGTATTCTTTGTCTTGGCTTGGTTCACTATGCAATTTGTATGGCCACCGATAGTCAAAGCATTAGACGAACGTGCAAAAAAAATCGCAGACGGATTAGCCGCCGCCGAACAAGGTAAAAAAGATTTGGAATTGGCTAGTCAGCGTTCTGCCGAAGCCATCAAAGAAGGTCGTGTTAAAGCCGCCGAGTTGATTGCTAATGCTGAAAAACGTGCTAATCAAGTAATTGAAGAAGCCAAAAAAACAGCACAAGCAGAATACGATAAAATTATCGCTAATGCCAAAAATGACGCCGAGCAAGAAGCTATCCGCGTTAAAGAGGAATTGCGATTGAAAATGTCTGAATTGGTTATCTCCGGTGCCGAACAAATTTTACGCCGCGAAATCAATCAACAAAATAACGCCGATATTCTAAAACAAATTCAACAAGCGTTATAGAACATAGGAGTTATACGATATGGCAGAAACTTTGACAATTGCTCGTCCTTATGCCGAAGCCGCTTTTAAAGTCGCTAAGCAAAAAGGAAAAAATGCCGAAAATCTGTGGGCTGAACAATTACAACAATTAGCGTTGATCGCTAAAAATGCTGATGCCGCCGATTTTATCCATAACCCTGAAAATAACGCTGCTACTGTGGCTGATTTGTTCATTTCCTGCTTAAAAACAGAAGACAACAAAAAAGACCCAGAGTTTGAAAATTTTATCCGTTTGTTGGCAGATAATCATCGTATTGCTTTATTGCCAGAAATTTCAGTTTTGTTTAATCAAGCCAAAAGCGAACAAGAAGGCGTCCGTGATGCCATTATCTATTCGGCTTTTCCGCTAACAGATGAACAGAAAAATCAAGTGCTAAAAGATTTTGAGCCAAAATTTGGTTGTAAATTGAAATCTGGTGATGTGCAAATTGATAAAAATTTGATCGGTGGCGTGCGAGTGTGCGTTGGCGATAAAATTTTGGATGCTTCGGTGCGTGGGCGTTTGGAACAAATGTCTATGCAACTTACAGCGGCAAGTTAAAACAAACAAATTTAAAATTTATTTATATTTATATTTAATATTTATATGCTTTGAATATTTTCCACGAGAAATCTCAAAAATTTTTTGGAAAATCTCGTGGAAAAATATAAATGATAAATAAATCAAATACAAAATTTAGGAGAATTTTCTAAAATGCAACAATTAAATCCTTCCGAAATTTCAGAATTAATCAAAAATAAAATTCAAAAATTACAAGGCGATACGGAAGTTAGAACCCAAGGAACCGTAGTTTCCGTGACCGATGGAATTTGTCGCGTTCATGGTTTGCAAGACGTTATGCAAGGCGAAATGGTTGAATTTCCGGGCGGCACCTACGGAATGGCGTTGAACTTAGAACGCGATTCAGTCGGTGTTGTTGTTTTGGGTGAATACTTGAACATCTCCGAGGGCGATGTCGTCAAAACTACCGGCCGTATTTTGCAAGTCCCAGTCGGCAATGAATTACTCG
The DNA here is from genome assembly GCA_004555545.1 of Dechloromonas aromatica (nom. nud.). Taxonomy (GTDB): domain Bacteria; phylum Pseudomonadota; class Gammaproteobacteria; order Burkholderiales; family Rhodocyclaceae; genus SFHR01. The sequence goes on along the minus strand of SFHR01000037.1, from coordinate 13,313 downwards.
GACGCGTCGTTAATCCAATCGGCGAACCTTTGGATGGTAAAGGCCCTATCAATGCCAAAGAATATGACAAAGTAGAAAAAGTTGCCCCCGGCGTTATTTGGCGTAAATCCGTCGATCAGCCAGTACAAACCGGCTTGAAATGCGTAGATTCTATGGTGCCTATCGGACGCGGTCAGCGTGAGTTAATCATCGGCGACCGTCAGACCGGAAAAACCGCCGTTGCTATTGATACTATCATCAACCAAAAAGGCAAAAACTTAAAATGTATTTATGTTGCCGTCGGACAAAAAGCATCTACCATTGCTAACGTAGTTCGCAAATTGGAAGAACACGGTGCTATGGAATATACCATTGTTGTTGCTGGTTCTGCATCAGAAACCGCCGCTTTACAATATATCGCTCCATACGCTGGAACTACAATGGGTGAATACTTCCGTGATCACGGCGAAGATTGCTTAATCGTTCACGATGACTTGACTAAACAAGCTTGGGCTTATCGTCAAATTTCTTTGTTATTACGCCGTCCTCCTGGCCGCGAAGCTTATCCTGGTGACGTTTTCTATTTACACTCTCGTTTGTTAGAACGTGCTGCTCGTGTTAATGCCGATTATGTTGAAAAATACACCAAAGGCGAAGTAAAAGGCAAAACCGGTTCTTTGACTGCTTTGCCAATTATTGAAACTCAAGCCGGTGACGTTTCCGCTTTCGTTCCTACCAACGTTATTTCTATTACTGACGGACAGATCTTCTTGGAAACCGACTTGTTTAATGCCGGTATTCGTCCTGCAATTAACGCCGGTATTTCAGTTTCTCGGGTTGGTGGTGCAGCTCAGACCAAACTTATCAAAAAACTCGGCGGTGGCGTGCGTTTAGCATTGGCACAATATCGTGAATTGGCGGCGTTTGCTCAATTTGCTTCCGACTTGGATGATGCAACTCGCAAACAATTAGATCGTGGTAAATTAGTAACCGAATTGATGAAACAACCGCAATATTCTCCAATGTCTATTTCTGAAATGGCGGTAACATTGTTTGCATCAGAAAAAGGTTATTTTGACGACGTAGAAGTCAAACGCGCTTTGGAATGCGAAAAAGCAATGATCGCTTATTTGAAATCCAATTGCTCGGCAGTTATGCAAAAAATGGAACAAACAGCAGCCTTAGATGCTGATTCTGAAAAAGCTCTTGCCGATGGAATTGCTGCGTTCAAAAATTCTTGGGCTTAATCAAATTGTTTGTCAATCTTTTTCATAACTTTTATAAATAGGAGGACAAGCAATGCCCAGCGGAAAAGAAATACGCAACAAGATTAAAAGCGTTGAAAATACGCGAAAAATCACCAAAGCAATGGAAATGGTGGCTGCGTCCAAAATGCGTAAAGCACAAGATAGAATGTTAGCAGCTCGCCCATATGGCGAAAAAATTCGCCAAGTGGCAGCTAACTTGTCTCACGCATTGACTGAATATAAGCACCCATTTTTAGAACAGCGTCAAAGCCAAAATAACGGCAATAGCAGCATCGGTTTGGTGTTGATTACTTCTGACAAGGGTCTTTGCGGTGGCTTGAATGCAAATATTATGCGTTTGGTACTTTCCAAAATCAAGGATGCCGAAAGTCAAAATATCAAAACGCTCAACACTTGCATCGGCAGCAAAGGTTTTGCTTTTATGCAAAGAATCGGAGCCAAAATTGTTTCACATATTACCGGAATCGGCGATACACCGCATTTGGAAAAATTGATCGGACCGTTGAAAGTGCAAATTGACGCTTATATGAGTGGCGAGGTTGATGCTGTATTCTTGGCTTATACGCGTTTTATCAATACGATGAAACAAGAAGCAGTCATTGAACAACTGTTGCCTTTGGCGGATAAAAATATCATTACGGTAAGTGATGCTTCGGCAGATTCTGTTGAAAAAAATTCCGAAAATCTCGTGGAAAATAATTCCGCAAAAGCAAATCAAGCCGGTTGGGATTATGTTTATGAACCAGATGTCAAATCGGTAATTGATGATTTGTTATTGCGTTATGTGGAAGCGTTGATTTATCAAGCCGTTGCCGAAAATATCGCCTCCGAACAATCTGCTCGGATGGTTGCTATGAAATCGGCATCTGATAACGCCAAAAATGTTATTGCTGAAATGACTTTGGCTTATAACAAAGCTCGTCAAGCGGCAATTACTACGGAATTAACAGAAATTGTTGCCGGTGCAGCTGCAGTTTAAAAATTTAAAAAATTTTAAAAAATTTAACAAAATACTACATAGGAAAAATAAGTATGAGCAACGAACAAAAAAATAGCAAAAACGCACAAGGCGTTATCGTGCAATGTATCGGAGCGGTGGTAGATATTCAATTTCCTCGTGATGCAATGCCAAAAGTTTATGACGCCTTAAAATTAGATCCCAGCGAAACTAATTCAATGGTTGAAGCCGAATTAACTTTTGAAGTTGAACAACAACTCGGCGATGGTGTTGTCCGCACAATTACTATGGGTTCCTCTGATGGTTTGCGTCGCGGTATGAAAGTAAATTCCACCGGACAACCTATTACCGTGCCTGTTGGCTTGGGAACTCTTGGACGTATTATGGACGTGCTTGGTCGCCCAGTTGATGAGCAAGGCGATATCAAAAATCCGGATAATTCTCCAGTTGAACGCCGTGCTATTCACCAACCGGCTCCAAAATTTGATGAATTATCATCATCTGTTGATTTGTTGGAAACCGGAATTAAAGTTATTGACTTGATTTGTCCATTCGCCAAAGGTGGTAAAGTTGGTTTATTCGGCGGTGCCGGTGTTGGCAAAACTGTTAATATGATGGAGTTGATTAACAACATTGCTAAACAACACTCCGGTTTATCAGTATTTACCGGCGTAGGTGAGCGGACTCGTGAAGGTAATGACTTCTATCACGAAATGGAAGAATCCAAAGTTTTGGATAAAGTTGCTATGGTATTCGGTCAGATGAATGAACCGCCGGGCAATCGTTTGCGTGTAGCGTTATCCGGATTGACTATGGCTGAACGTTTTCGCGATGATGGTAAAGATATTTTGTTATTCATTGATAACATTTATCGTTATACTTTGGCTGGGGTTGAAGTTTCCGCTTTGTTAGGTCGTATGCCTTCTGCTGTGGGTTATCAACCAACACTCGCCGAAGAAATGGGACGTTTGCAAGAGCGTATTACTTCCACCAAAGTAGGTTCCATTACTTCTATTCAAGCGGTTTATGTTCCTGCCGATGACTTGACTGACCCATCTCCGGCAACAACTTTCTTGCACTTAGACTCTACAGTTGTGCTTTCTCGTGATATTGCTGCTTTGGGTATTTATCCGGCTGTGGATCCTTTGGATTCCACTTCACGTCAGTTGGATCCGCAAATTGTTGGTGAAGAGCATTATAACGTGGCTCGTGCAGTGCAAAATACTCTGCAAAAATATAAAGAACTTCGCGATATTATTGCTATTTTGGGCATGGACGAATTATCGCCAGACGACAAATTAGCAGTTGCCAGAGCTCGTAAAATTCAACGCTTCTTATCACAACCATTCCACGTTGCTGAAGTTTTCACCAACTCGCCAGGAAAATATGTTTCTTTGAAAGACACTATCAAAGGTTTCAAAGGCATCGTAGAAGGTGAATTTGATGACTTGCCAGAACAAGCATTCTATATGGTTGGATCTGTGGAAGAAGCCGTAGAAAAAGCTAAAACGATGAAATAAAAATAAATCGTTCCAAAATTAAAAATTAAAACTTTAAAAATTTTCCACGAGAAATCAAAAAAATTTTTCAAAAAAATTTAACAAAATCTCGTGGAAAAAATTTAAAAAAATCACAAAAACCAAATATCAGGAGAAATCAAAATGCCCGCAACCGTTCATTGCGACATCGTCAGTGCCGAAAAAGCCATCTTCAACGCTGATATAGAAATGGGAGTTTTTCCGGGTGAAGCCGGAGAATTAGGAATTTTGCCACGTCATACGCCTTTATTGACACGCATCAAACCCGGCACTATCCGCTTGAAATTGCCAGAACAAGAAGAGTTTGAAGTGCTTTACGTCTCCGGCGGAATGCTTGAAGTGCAACCAAATTCCATCAGCGTGTTGGCAGATACCGCAATCCGAGCCAAAAACTTGGACGAAGCCAAAGCATTAGAAGCCAAGCAAAAAGCCGCCGAAGCCGAAGGTAACAAAGCCGGAAATATAGATTTTGCCAAAGCCGAAGCCGAACTTTCGCAGACAATTACTCAAATGCAACAAGCTCTGAAAAATCTGAAAAAGAAATAGCAAATAAGCATAAAGCAAAAAACAATTTTTCCACGAGATTTCCCAAAAATTTTTTGAGATTTCTCGTGGAAAATTTTTATTTTTATTTTTATTTTTATTTTTATTCTTCTTTGGTTTTTTTAGTTTTTGTTGATTTTTCAGTTTTTTCTGATTTTTCTGATTTTTCTGATTTTTCTGATTTTTCTTTCTTTTCCGGTTTATTGAATTCAAATTCTAACTTTGCATTTTTATCCAACTTTAAAAACGCCGAAAACTTCCGTTTGGTCTTTGTAGAAATAAAATCGTGCAGCAATTCCGTTTTATTATTTTTTAATAATAGCGAAATTTGTTTGCTGTCTATGGGCTGCTGCAAAATCAATTTTGGAAACTGAAAATCGCATTTATTGGTGATTTTTGTCGTAGTTTTTGCAGATTTCCCACTCGATTTCGTAGTTTTTTCTACTTTGACATAACGATTCTCGCAGACATAATTGCTGTCGGTTTCATAGACATTTTGCTGACATTTAGGGCATTTTCCCAGCGGAGTTTTATCGGAAAAATCTGGCGGCGTGAAATCTGCGGAATTTTCGTTGTTATTTGTATTTTCGCCGAAATCAAATTCTGCTTTGAATACGCCTTTGCTATCTTCGTCATCAGATTGCACGAGTTTGATAGTTGCATTGAATTTGCGTCCCAAACGCGACCGAAATCCGACGACATCTGGCAAAATTTTATCTTTGATTAGCGTTTCAATTTCTGCTGGTTCCATAATTCTGGAGGCTAAAATTTTTGGTAGCGAAAAATCACAATTTTTATTTTCGCACTGATAATTGCGATATTTTTCTAAAACTTTGCCGCCGCATTTTGGGCAAGGAATTTGCAGAGTTCCAAAATCGCCCGGAATTGTATCCATTTCAAAAGATTTGGCTTGATTAACGATTTTTTCGGTCATTTTGGCGATATTTTGCATAAATTCACGCCGGGATAATTTGCCTTGCTCAATTTGAGCTAATTTGAATTCCCACTCGCCGGTTAATTCTGGCTGGACTAATTCAGAAATTCCCAAACCTTTTAATAAAGTCATCAGCAAAAACGCCAAGCCACGTCCAGCCATAGCGGCTTTTAATTCTTCGTCGTCTATCATTTTTCCGGCACCTTCCATCGCTGATAACAAGGTTGCTTCAGAAAATCTTGCCGGTGGTTTAGTTTCCAAAGTTTTTAATTCGCTACTATTTTCGCTGACATTTTTATTTTTATCAGGCAATTCACAGAGCAAATTTTCTTCATCATTGTTGTTATCGTCTTTGCCATAAACGCTGAGCCAACCGGCAACTTTTAAGATTTTGCCTTCAGATTTGAATTTATGCTTTTCAATGCTAGTAATTCTTTGAGTAACCAAAAATTCAGCCGCTGGAAAAAATACGGCTAAAAAACGTTTTAAAACTAATTCATAAATTTTTACTTCGGCTTCGTCCAAAGTGGAAAATTTGAATTTTTCATTTGGCGGCGTTGGAATAATTGCGAAGTGATCCGAAATTTTTGCGTTATTAAAAATGCGTTTATTATTTGCATTTTTGCTAATCATTTGGCAATTTTTTTGCTGGATTTGTTGAATTTTTTCCACGAGAAATGGCGAAAAATTTTCAAAATTATTATTTTCCAAGAATTTTTGCAAAGTATCTTTGACCGTATTTACATAATCTTCCGGCAGACAGCGAGAATCCGTGCGTGGATAAGTCAAAATTTTATGCTTTTCATATAATTTTTGAGCGATCGCCAAAGTATTTTTGGCGGAAAATCCAAATTTAGAATTTGCCTCGCGTTGCAAAGAAGTCAAATCAAATAACGGCGGAGAAATACGAGTTTCTAACTTGGAAGAATCTTCGGCGGAACCATTTTTTCCGGATATTTCTTTGATAATTTGCTCTGCGATTTTTTTATCCCAAATGCGTTCGGCTTTTAAATGTTCATTGCTATTTTTGTCAGATTTCTTGAAATTTTCATCAAACCATTTGCCACTGTAAATTTTGCCGTTGGCATTGATTTTAAATTGCGTTTCAATTTCGTAATAAGTTTGTTTTTGAAATGCTTTGATTTTATTTTCGCGTTCCACAACAATCGCTAACGTCGGCGTTTGCACGCGTCCGACGGTGGTCAAATAAAATCCGCCGGTTTTAGAATTAAAAGCGGTCATCGCACGCGTGCCATTGATTCCGACAAGCCAGTCAGATTCGCTACGGCAAACAGCGGCGTCCGTGAGATTTTGCATTTCACTGCCATCGCGTAAATTCTCAAAACCTTGACAAATCGCCTGTTTAGTCATTGATTGTAGCCATAAACGCTGAACTTGTTTTTTACATTTGCTATATTGATAAATGTAATGAAAAATCAATTCTCCCTCGCGTCCGGCGTCACAGGCGTTGATAATGCAGTCAATATCCTTGCGATTTATCAATTTGTTGAGCATTTTCAAGCGAGGTTCAGTTTTAGCGATCGGTTGCAAATCAAAATGTGGCGGAATTACTGGAAGATGCGTAAAAGTCCATTTACCGCGGATTACTTGATAATCAGCCGGACAAACTAATTCCAAAAGGTGTCCGATGGCAGAAGAAATCACATAATTATCATTTTCAAAATAATCGGTGCCGTGTTTGGTGAAGTCGTTGGCAAGAGCTTTGGCGATATCACTTGCTACGCTGGGTTTTTCGGCGATGATAAGTTTTTTATTGTTGCTAATTTTTTTCATTTTTATTTTTTATCGTTAAGTCGTTAAATCGTTAAATCGTTAAATCGTTAATTCTTTAATTCGTTTAGAAAAATTTATAATTTATAAATCCGCATAAATTTTAAACATAAAAAACAAATTTCCACGAGAAATTCCAAAAATTTTTTAGAAATTTTTATAAAAATCTCGTGGAAAAATTTTTTATTTAATTTATAAATTTCGCATTATTTCTACTGCCTCATCAATACGTTTTACCGGAAATAATTGCATTCCTTTGATTTTGAATTTGTCTGAACTCGGCATATTTGCGAACGGCAAAATCGCTTTGGTAAATCCTAATTTGGCGGCTTCTTTTAGACGTTCTTGACCGCGTGGGGCTGGACGAACTTCTCCGGCGAGTCCGATTTCTCCAAAAACCACTAAATTTGATGGCAATGGCTGATTTTTCAGCGACGAAACAATAGACAAAATCACTGCCAAATCAGCCGCCGGTTCAGAAATTCTAACTCCGCCAACAGCGTTGATAAAAACATCTTGCGAACTACATTGCACTCCGGCGTGACGATGTAAAACCGCTAATAACATTGACAAGCGTTGTGCATCCAAACCAACCGTCAATCGCCGAGCATTGCCGGTATGTGATTCATCTAATAATGCCTGAATTTCTACCAATAACGGACGCGATCCTTCTTGCGTAACCAGAATTGAAGTTCCGGCTACATTTTCCTCGTGTTGTGATAAAAATATCGCCGACGGATTTCCAACTCCTTTCAAACCTACTTCGGTCATTGCAAAAACGCCGAGTTCATTGACTGCTCCAAAACGATTTTTTACAGCACGTAATAAGCGAAAACGCAAATGAGCATCACCTTCAAAATATAAAACTGTATCCACCATATGTTCCAAAATACGAGGCCCAGCCAAGGAGCCTTCTTTGGTAACGTGACCTACTAAAATCACGGTGATATTTTGCGTTTTGGCTAATCTAGTTAATTGAGCAGCACATTCGCGGACTTGTGCAACTGATCCGGGAGCCGAAGATAAAACATCTGACCAAAGCGTTTGTATGGAATCTATGACCACGATTTGTGGCTGTTCATTTTGGATTATGTGGAGAATTTTTTCTAAATTTATTTCTGCTAACAATGGCAAATCATCGGCGTTTAATTCCAAGCGTTTTGCCCGTAAGGCAATTTGTTCTGGTGATTCTTCGCCGCTGACGTATAAAACTTTGCAATTATGTTTTTCCAATAAATGAGCCAAAACTTGTAATAACAACGTAGATTTTCCAATTCCAGGATCGCCGCCGATTAAAGTGATTCCACCTTGAACTAAACCGCCGCCAAAAGCACGGTCTAATTCTGACAATCCGGTTAATAAGCGTGGAGCGACTTTGGTTTGAATTTCGCCTAATTTTTGGATTTTATTTTTATTGGCAATGCCGTCAAAATTATTTACCGCCAACGCTTGAAAGCGATTATTTTTATTTTTATTTTTATTATTCGTAGAAATTTCATTGACAATATTTTCCTCTACCAAAGTATTCCATTCACCGCATTGCTGACATTGTCCTTGCCATTTTGGAGAAGTTCCGCCACAAGAATTACAAACAAAAATAGTTTTAGATTTCATATAAAAAATAAAAAAAATAAAAAAAATAAAAAAAATAAAAAATAAAAAATAAAAAATAAAATTTTTTCCACGAGAATTCTAAAAATTTTTTTGGAAAATATTTTCAAAATCTCGTGGAAAAGTGGAAAAGTTTTAAAAAAATATAAAAAATATAAAAAATAAATATAAAAAATATAAAAATAAGTATAAAAAGCATACCAAAATGAAACTTGCAATTATCAGGCAAAAATATACTCCTTATGGCGGTGCAGAAAAATTTGTCAGCCAAGCCTTACAAACTTTGTCCGAGAGCGATAATTTGGAACTTTTGCTATTTACTAGAAAATGGCAAGATTCAAGTAATGCTGATAACAAAAATAAAAAAATCTTTGAACCTATAATTTGTAATCCGTTTTATATCGGCAGTTTATGGCGTGATTTTGCTTTTCTCAAAAGTGTAGAACGCAAAGCAAAAATTTATCAGCCAGATTTAATTCAATCACACGAAAGAACTCCGTTTTGCGATATTTTTCGAGCCGGTGACGGTTTGCATCAAGTTTGGTTGCAAGAACGCTTAAAACACGCTAATTTTTGGCAAAAATTATCCATAAAACTTAATCCAACGCATTGGTTTCGTTTGGCAATGGAAAAAAAATTATTCAACTCTCCACGCTTGAAGGCAGTAATTTGTATTTCACAAATGGTCAAAAACGAAATATTGTTGGCTTATCCGCATATTAGCGAAAAATTACACGTAATCTATAACGCTGTTGATTGCCAACAATTTTCACCAAAATTACGGAAAATGTATCGAGCCAAAATTTGTCAAGAATTGAATATTTCACAAAACGCCACGATTTTTTCGCTGGTAGGTTCTGGATATGAACGCAAAGGCGTAAAAACGGCTATGTTGGCGTTGGCAAAAATTTATAAAAAAAATAATGAACACGGCCAACTTTCTCATTTGATAATTGTTGGCAAAGACAAACATTTGCATAAATATCAACAAATAGCAAAAAATTTGAATATTTCTCAACAAGTGCATTTTATCGGCGGAGTTAGCGATGCCAAGCCGTATTATGCAGTTGCCGATATTTTTGTTTTGCCAACTTTATATGATCCGTTATCTAATGCGGTTTTGGAAGCGTTGGCTTGTGGTTTGCCGGTTTTAACGAGTGAAAAATGCGGAGCCGGAGAAATTGTAAAAAAATTTTCGGCAGGTTTATTGTGCCCTGCACGTGATGAAAATGCTTTGGCTGAAAATATGTTGCATTATATTTCTTTGCCAGAAATAAGAACAAATGCCTCAAAAAATGCCCGTATTGCCGCTGAAACTTTGACCGCCGAATCTATGCGAAATGAATTAGTAAATTTATATTTATCACTTTTGAAAAATAAAAAATGCAACTTTTAGATTTAATTATTATTTATCACTCTCGCACCAACGGAACTGGGCAAATGGCAACCGCTGCCTTTGATGCCGCCAAATTACATAGCCAAAATGTCAAAATTTATAACGCCGAAAAAATTGATTTTTCTGATGATTTTGAAAATGATTTTTTGAACGCTAAAAGTTTTATTTTTGCTTGTCCGGAAAATCTGGCGACTATGTCCGGCGAAATGAAAGCATTTTTTGATAAATTTTTTTATAAAGCCGTTGATAAAATTCAAGCCCGTCCTTACGCCGTAATGATTTGTGCCGGTTCTGATGGCGAAAATACGGCTCGGCAGATTAACAGAATTGTCACCGCTTGGAAATTGAAATTAGTTGCCGAACCGTTGATTATCAAAACGAATTCACAAACTCCGGAGCAAATTTTATCGCCCAAAGTTATAAGCGAATCAGATTTACAAAAATGCTGCGAAATCGCCGAAAGTTTGGTGCTTGGAGTAAATATGGGAATTTTTTAAAAATATTCAAAAATATTCAAAAATATTCAAAAATATTCAAAAATATTTAAACGCATAAACAAAAAATTTTTTCCACGAGATTTTTATAATTTTTTTCAAAAAATATTTTTAAAATCTCGTGGAAAACTTGTAAAAATGTAAAAACTTATAAAACTTATAAAACTTATAAAACTTATAAAACTTAAATTTTTATGATAGACAAAAAATATTATTTTCAGCAAATCATTTTGACGCTCCAAAATTATTGGGCTAAACACGGCTGTGCTTTGTTACAACCTTATGATATGGAAGTCGGTGCCGGAACAAGTCATACCGCAACTTTTTTACGTTCTATCGGCCCGGAAGTTTGGAAAGCCGCTTATGTTCAACCATCACGGCGTCCAAAAGATGGACGCTACGGTGAAAATCCAAATCGTTTGCAACATTATTATCAATTCCAAGTTGTTTTGAAACCTTCGCCGGAAAATATTATGGATTTGTATTTGGGTTCGCTGCAAGAACTCGGCTTTGATTTGCAAAAAAATGATGTGCGTTTTGTTGAAGATAACTGGGAAAATCCAACGCTCGGAGCGTGGGGACTCGGTTGGGAAGTTTGGATGAACGGAATGGAAGTCACGCAATTTACTTATTTTCAGCAAGTCGGCGGCATAGATTGCAAACCCATAACCGGCGAAATTACTTACGGCTTGGAACGCTTGGCTATGTATTTGCAAGGCGTAGAAAATGTCTATGATTTGATTTGGACTGATAATTTGACTTACGGCGATGTTTATCACCAAAACGAAGTAGAACAAAGCACTTATAATTTTGAATATTCGGACGTAGAATTTTTATTTTCTGCTTTTACGGCGTATGAAAAAGAAGCGTTATTGTTAATGCAAAACAAATTAGCACTTCCGGCTTATGAACAAGTTTTGAAAGCTGCTCATACATTTAATTTATTGGACGCACGTGGGGCGATTTCTGTGACCGAACGGGCTGCTTACATTGGCAGAATTCGTAATTTGGCGAAAAATGTCGCTCAAAGTTATTTAGAATCTCGTGCCAGATTGGGCTTTCCGATGGCGGCAAATCAAAATATTGCTCAAGAAGTAATCAAAAATTTAAACGCAAAAAAATTATAAAAATATTGTAAATATATAAATAAAATCATAAAAATAAAACATAAATAAAATTCTTATTTCTTTCGGAGTATAAAAATATATGTCGTCTTTAAATAAAGTTATGTTAATTGGACGTTTGGGAAAAGACCCCGAAACTCGTTATATGCCAAGCGGTGACGCCGTTTGTAATTTTTCTATCGCTACCAGCGAATCGTGGAAAGATAAAAACACCGGCGAAAAAAAGGAAAGCACCGAATGGCATAATATTGTCGCTTTTGGCAAACTCGCGGAAATTGCTAAAACTTATTTGCATAAAGGATCTTTGGTTTTTGTGGAAGGCAGAATCAAAACCGAAAAATGGACGGATCAAAATAATGTGCAACGCTACATAACTAAAATTCATATTAGCGAACTCAAAATGTTAGGCAGCAAAGCGGATTCTGCGGGTTATACAAATTTTGATGATGCTGAAAATGCTATGCCAAAAACTACGAATATTCCGGCAGACGCTGGTGGAGCAAATCAATATACTCCGCCGCCACAAGTTGAATCCGGCTTGGTTGATAGCGATATTCCTTTTTAAAAAATTTCCACGAGATTTTGTAAAAATTTTTTGAAATAAACAAAAATTAAATATAAAAATAAAAATAAAAATAAAAATAAAAATAAAAATTAGATAGAGATAATTTTAAAAATGGGCTTTCTTAACAATAAAAAAATTTTAATCACCGGTTTATTATCCAAACACAGCATTGCTTACGGCATTGCCAAAGCGTGTTTTCGCGAAGGTGCTGAAATCGCTTTGACCTATCAAAATGAACGCTTCAAAGATAGAATCAGCAAATTCGCCGCAGAATTCAATAACGCCAAAACGTATGAATTAGATGTCGTCAATGACGAGCAAATCAGCAAAGTTTTTGCCGATATCCAAAATGATTGGCAAGGTTTAGATGGCTTGGTGCATTCTATTGCTTTTGCTCCGTCTGAAGCCATTGAGGGCGATTTTTTGGACGGAATTTCGCGTCAGGCGTTTTTGACTTCTCAAGAAATTTCTGCGTATAGTTTCGCCGCTTTAGCCAAAGCCGCACGTCCGTTGATGCAAGGTCGCAAAAATCCGAGCGTTTTGGCTTTGACTTATCTTGGAGCAGTCCGCACAATGCCAAATTACAATACAATGGGCTTGGCAAAAGCAAGTTTAGAAGCCGCTACCCGATATTTAGCATTTTGTCTCGGCCCAGAAGGAATTCGGGCGAACGCAGTTTCTGCCGGTCCGATAAAAACTTTGGCAGCGTCCGGAATCGGTAATTTCGGAAAATTGTTGGCGTATAACGCTCACAACGCACCATTGCGTAGAAATGTCACCACTGAAGAAGTCGGTAACGCAGCGGCATTTTTGCTGTCGGATTTGGCGTCGGCAATTACCGGCGAGATTTTATACGTGGACGGCGGAATCAATACCACCGCACTTGGAAATCCAGAGCCGATGGAGAAATAGGTAAAAGTAAAAATAAAAAACAAAAAATAAAATTTTTCCACGAGAATTTCCAAAAATTTTTTGGGGTTTCTCGTGGAAAAAATATAAAAGTATAAAAATATAAAAAAGGAAAAATAAAACTCAACAATGGACTACGCAAAATTTGAACAGAAATTAGCGGAATATCGCTTGATTGACGACGATTTTATGAGCGTGTTTTT
>SFHR01000087.1 GCA_004555545.1 Dechloromonas aromatica (nom. nud.) | reverse complement strand
AGTTTAATAAAAACTTCTTAATTATATATAATTATTTTAAGTAATTTATTACTTTTTCAGCACGTTTTCTAATATGATTTTCTATTGATTGTAACCAAACTTCATCTAAGTTAAATTCTGAATGTCTTATAAATTCAAATTGACTTAAATTTTTTAAACTTTCTAAATGTCTTTTTTCTGCACTTAATAATAACTGTTCATCAAAATTATAACCAAAGAAATAACATTTATCTTTAAAAGCATTTTCTATATTACTCAATTCAGTTTCCATCAAAAACTTCATAATAGAAAATCTGTTATCAAATATCGGAGCCGGTTTAATACGTCACCGAATTATAAAAAAGGTCATATTATAATTCGCAACTATGTATAAACGTGGGTCTTACCGAGTAAGAAAGGTAGGTTATACATAAGAGGAGTAAATTTAAAAAACATCCTATTTTTGCTATACCGTCACTTTGAATTGCCTTTAAGCTTCTGCGAAATGAGGCGTGGAAATAGTGCCACGACAAGGGACGAACTGTTAATGACACCGTTGTATGAGGGAACCGCTGCCCCTCCTTTTCGTAGAAGCCCACAGAATTCCATTAAATAATTAAATAAAAACAATCAAAGTAGTTATTAAAATTTTTCCACGAAATCTTCCTAAAAATTTTTTTAGTTTTCTCGTAGAAAAATTATTTAAAAAAATAAAAATTTTTAATTCTATTGGCATTATAAAAATAGTTTGTTATATTATAGTTACCGATTTGGGAATTCAGCCGTATTTGTGATTCGGTGTCGCTTTTCCTAAATCGGTATTTTTATATCTTATATAGTATAGACTTTTTGGACTTTTTGATCCAAACTTTTATCATTAGATAAATAATAATTTTTGACTTTTTCTTGTTGCTCGGCAGATAAATTTGGATTTGCTTTAAATGCTTTGGAGTCGGCTTTAACATTTTTGGCACGATTTTTCCAAGCCGAAGTATAACCGATCCGATCCATAGAACCGCCGCTTTTATTATTATAATCGCAAAGTGCTTCCGTAGAATCTATCCAAGCTTGTTGTGATTTTTGCAAATCAGTAAATTTATCGCCGGGAATTTTATTTTTTTGAGCGTTAATTGCTTGTTGAGTTTGCTTTTAATATGTTTTCAAATCTTTGGCAGAACATTCAACAAGGTCATAAGTATTAGAACCTTCACAAGTATCATAAGCCAAAGCAGTTGGAGAAGTAAATGCAAAACCGCTGATAATTAAAGCGGAAATAGTTTTTTGTAAAGTAATTTTACATCATATTGAGAATAATTTAATATTATAAAACAAATTAAAAAATTTTGTAATTTAATTATAGCAAATTTTCCCCGAGCAATCTCAAAAATTTTTTGAAAAATCTCGTGGAAAATTGTTTATTATTTGCTTTGTAATTCTTTGGAAATTGCGTCAAAAGTTTGTAATTGCGGCGCTAATTTTGTGGCATAATTTTCACCGGTATAACCAAACCAGTCCCAACAACCAAAAGGATTTTTTGCTGATGTTTTTGTTATAGGATAAACAACTATCAAATTATATTTATCTGCATAACGCCAAACGCCAGTTTGATATATAAATTTATCACCTGAAATTTCTAAATTTTGATTGCAACCGTGCAATACAAAATGCACAGAACAAGCGACATTTTTTATACTTTCTGAACTTTCGCATTTTGTAGGAATAAACGCAAAACCTTCGTCAGCCATTTCGGCATTTTGAATATTATATTTTTGTTGCAAATATTTTTGACTAAACTTAATAAATCTACCTTTTATATTTTGTAAATCAGTATTATATTTTGGATTATCTTTGTCATTACTAACTTGATTTGGAAAGAAAAATTTTAAATAACTTTCAGCGATATCCAAATCATCACAATTATTTATATGTGGCAAAACTTTATGCGTTTCACAAGCATTTTTTCCCATAGTAGTAATCCAAGCATGACCAGCTTTTTCACTAATCACAAATTCCGTTTTATTATTCGGTTTTATATTACTATTATAAAAATTATTTAAGTATTGCATTACCGGAAGATAAACGGTTTTATCATTTTTAGAACTAAATAACCAAATGCGTTGATCTTGTAAATTTTTAGGATCATCAATTAAGTTTTTATCAGCAAAATTTTTGATTATTTTTTGTTGATATTCAACGCTTGGGACTTCACTTTCTGACTTTGGTAAAGTGCAACGACCCATTGCAGTTCTAAAATTATTTTCCGCACAATAATAAGGACCTCCGGCGATAATTGCAGCCGCTGAAATATCTTTACTATAAGCAATTTGATATTGCACTGCCATAAAACCACCGGAAGATAAACCGGCAACTGAAACCTTTTTTTGAGCATTCAAATGCGGTAATTTTTCAATTACTAAACTATCTAAATTTAGATTATTTTCAGTTTTTTTATCATCAGCAAGAACAAAATTTGCAGTTGATAAAGTTATTGAAGCAATTAAAATTTTGTGTAAGAAATTAAGTTTTTTCATAATAAATATTACTATTAAATAAAAAATGATTATAAAGATTTTTTTGAGTTTGCGTATTGTAAGAAATAACTTTAAATTTGTCAAATATTTTTCCACGAGAAATCAAAAAATTTTTTTGAAATCTCGTGGAAAATTTTTATAAAACATAAATGCATTTTGAAAAATTTTAAAAATTTTTAAAATTTTTCAAAATTTTTTAAAATTTTTTAAAAAATATAAATGTTTTATGATGTTTTAGCGATGTAATTTTGATGTTTTTATATATAAAATATATAAAAAACATTTATGAAAAATAAAAAATTTTTTATAAATTTAAAAAAATACTTGACAAATTCAATTTATATGATAAAATTTGCAAAAATTTTTAAAATTTTATAATTTTTATTATAATTTAATCTATAAAAAGGAAAATTATATGAATGATTTAGAAATTGAAAACGCTTTGGATGCTTTACCGGCAACCAAAAAAATTAGCGAAAATAAACGCATTATCAAAAAATTTATTAACTCCATCAATAAACAATTAGACCGCGGCGTGACTTTGGCAAATATCGCCGAAGTGTTTAGAAGTAAATTAAATCTCAAAATTTCTGACGGCGTTTTTTCTAATTATGTCCGCGAAATAAATAATAGTATTTCCAAACAAAAAATTTCAAATACTAATTTTGAAACTAATAATTTAACTACTGAAAAAATTGAAAATACTAATCACATTTAATCATTCCAGAAGAAGATTTATTAACTCCAAAAGAATTCAAAAATAGTTTTTCTACCAAAACTAAATAACTTTTATTTTCACATTTTATTTTTTAATTCAAGAAAGGAACTTGATTTTTTATGAAAAAAATTCTATTTATTAACGGCACCAAAGGCGGTATTGGAAAATCTTTAAATGCAGCTTTATGTTTAGATTATTTTTTAAACAAATACCCAAACAAAGTCAGCTTGATTGATACTGATACTTCTAATCCGGATTTACTTCAAGCTTATGAAGATGAAATGCCTGAAGGCAGTGCAATAGGTTTTGATATTAACGAAGAAAATGGACGTAAAGAAATGTTCCGTTATATATTAAAA
>SFHR01000086.1 GCA_004555545.1 Dechloromonas aromatica (nom. nud.) | reverse complement strand
CGGTTATACTTCGGCTTGGAAAAATCGTGCCAAAATGTTAAAGCCGCCCCCAAAGCATTTAAAGCAAATCCAACTTTATCTGCCGAGCAACAAGAAAAAGCCAAAAATTCTTATTTATCTAATGATAAAAGTTTGGATCAAAAAGTCCAAAAAGTCTATACTATATAAGATATAAAAATACCGATTTAGGAAATACGACACCGGCTAAACAACTCCAGCTGAAATCCCAAATCGGTGGTTATAATATAACAAATTATTTTTATAATGTCAATAGAATTAAAAATTTTTATTTTTTTAAATAATTTTTCCACGAGAAAACTAAAAAAATTTTTAGGAAACTCGTGGAAAAAATGCTTGACAAGTTAAAATTTTTGAGTATAATAAAACTTAACTTCTGTGAGATGAGGCGTGGAGATAGTGCCACGACATATGGTGAACGCAATAAATTTTAATTTATGGATACCTTTGTATGAAGGAACTGCTGCCCTTCCATCTCGCAAAGTTTTTTGTGGGATGAGGCGTGGAAACAGCGCCACGCTAGGGGATAAACTGCTAATGGCACCACTATATGATGGAACCGCTACCCATCCTTCCCACAAACCCCTACATTATTTGTGTGACAAGTCCGTCTTTTATTCTTTGCCTAAAATTTACCATCGGCGTTTTATAAGCGAAAACTATCATATTTCCTCCTGCTGATTTACTATAAGCGATTTCAATGCTTAACTGTGTTCCTTTATTACTTTCATCTTTTACAATGTAAAGAATATGGTTGCTGTTTGTATCATAGTAAATATTTAAAGGATTTTTTAAATCCGTTGGTAAAGACGCCCACTCTTCTGGCGACAAAGCATTATTCTTTTTTTGGTGTCGCTCGGCTTTGGGCCCGGTAATAATTCCGCTTCTAATGTGAATATTCGCAGAAGTTGGCATACGTAAATTATTTTTACGCAAAAAATCTAAAACTTGCGGTTTCAAAACGCCAACTTTTGGCATTTCACTTTTAGCACGATCACTTTCGTTGTTAAAAATGATTTTCAACCACGCACGATAACGTTCTTCATAATCATCTTTTGCGTCGTCAAAATACTCATCAATTTTACTAAATAGCAGTTTAAGTTCTTCGTATTTATCCATATTTAAAATATTTAAGAATTCAAAGAAGTAAATAAAATTTTCCACGAGATTTTAACAAAAATTTATAATAGTTTCTCGTGGAATTGTTTAGTTTATATTTTGCTAAAATTTGTATATCTTCATAAAACCTTTAAGAATCTTTGCAGTTTCATAGTATCATCAGGTTCTACATCATAAAAAGCAACTTTATTTTTTAAAACCTTGCTTACTTTTATATATTTTATGATTTGTTGTAGAATTGTAGTTTTGCCAGTTATAAATAACCATCTACAATCACAATAGTATCATCAGGATGCTCAAGATGACAATTTAAAAAATTTTTAATATCTTTAATGCAAAATCTTTGTTTTATATTTGCAAAATTTTGAAAATAAAATTTATTTCTTTAATTTTAAATTCTTAAAAAACTATTTTGTTTTTTTGAATTAATAAATCTATGTCTATGAAAGCATTATTTAAATTTTCTCTATGATACATTTCATAGTTATTAAAAATAGTTTCTACTAAATTCAAATCATCTAATTGTTGAAAAATTATATCTGCTCGTTGTTTTTTGAATGCAGCATAATTTTCCAACAAATATGTAAAAAAGCACATTTCTTTTGAAACATTTTTAACTTTGTTCATAATTAAATATTTCTTAAATAAATAGAATTTTGTGGTTTGCCAGTCATTATTTCGTTTTCAAACATATCAAAAATTGCTTTTGGCGAAAAATCCCACATTTCTAATGATATATTTGCTAACATCTGATAAGTTTGCGAATTTAAAATTTTTTTAATGCCTGTAATTATGTTAAATTATATTTATCTTTTATTTTACCTATTATTTTATTTTCATAAAAACTTAACCATAAAGGCATAACAGATATCATAGATTTATTTATTCTCATAATTTTTATAATTTATAAATTTCAATGCAGAGCATTATTAGTTGTTTTAAATACATATTGATTTTTTAATTTTTGAGGCAATAACATTTTTATACATTCTTTTTTATTATAAATTATTATTAAATATAAATTTATTGTTGTAATTGTAGTTTATCAAAAGTTTCCTTAGAAGTTTAAATCAATTTTTTAATAGTTGTATTGTTATGAAATTTTTGTAAAAATCTTTACATAATTTTAGCTTAATTTTAGCATAATTTTTGTAATGCAAATTATTTATAAGATTTATTTAATAAAATAGTATATAAACTATGTTTTTTGAAAGAAATTAAGCATTTTTATAAATAATGTAGCAAAATATTTAATAACAAATTATAGAAATAACATAAGCAAAAAAATCCACGAGAAACCATAAAAATTTTTTGATGCTTCTCGTGGAAAAATATTTCAAAACTATTTTAATTTGATAAAATTAAATTGTTTTTTTATCAAAAATAAAAATTCTGGAAACAATTATGATCTATTACTTAAAAAATAAAGATAAAATTCTTCTACAATTTGAGATTTGTAACGTTGAAATTGATGATTATCTAAAAGAAAAGCAATATAAACAAGAAATCAAAAATATTCAAGTATTTTCTGACTTGATGCCTATAAATTTAGATAAAAATGATTTACAAAATTCTCTAAAAAAATAGATAGAAAACAGAAGAGTTCCGTATAATAGAAAGTTTGTAGAAAAAATAATTGCTACTTATGCAAATGATTTTAATCAAATTTTTACAAATCAAACATATGGATATTTGCCAATATATAATTTTTTAACGAGTAATGAAATCAAAAAAGATAAAGCAGATTTGTTAAACACTATTGCTAAAATATATACGGACAAAAAATTAAAAGATATGTTGCTATTTAATGCTATTATTTATAATTCTGATAGGCATTTAGGAAATTTTGGAATGCTTATAAATAATGATAGTTTAGAAATAATTAAACCGGCTCCGATATTTGATAACGGATTTTCTATTATGAAGTTTTTGATGGAAACTGAATTGAGTAATATAGAAAATGCTTTTAAAGATAAATGTTCTTTCTTTGGTTATAATTTTGATGAACAATTATTATTAAGTGCAGAAAAAAGACATTTGGAAAGTTTAAAAAATTTAAGTCAATTTGAATTTATAAGACATTCAGAATTTAACTTAGATGAAATTTGGTTACAATCAATAGAAAATCATATTAGAAAACGTGCTGAAAAAGTAATAAATTACTTAAAATAATTATATATAATTAAGAAGTTTTTATTAAACT
>SFHR01000036.1 GCA_004555545.1 Dechloromonas aromatica (nom. nud.) | reverse complement strand
AGTTTATGAATATGAATTTTTATTAAACTAATAAACGCAACTTTTCCATGAGATTTCCAAAAAAATTTTTAGAAATTTTTATAAAAATCTCGTGGAAAAATTATTCACAATAAAAGCTATGGAAAACCAAAATATTGTTGAAATTTTTACCGACGGAGCTTGTAAAGGAAATCCCGGAAATGGAGGCTGGGGTGCTATTTTAAAATACAAAAATTTTCGCAAAGAAATCTGTGGAGGCGAGGCAAATACTACTAATAATCGTATGGAATTATTGGCGGTTATTAAAGCGTTGGAATGCTTAAAAACTACGGCTTTGCAAATCGTTATAAATACTGATTCTAAATATGTTGCAAATGGGATTAGTAATTGGATTAGTAATTGGAAAAAAAATGGTTGGAAAACATCAAATAGACAAGCAGTCAAAAATGTAGATTTATGGCAAACTTTGGACGGACTAAATCAAAAATATAGTATTCAATGGAATTGGGTAAAAGGTCATAATGGCAACCCAGAAAATGAACGTGCTGATGAATTAGCAAATATCGGAATTACTAAAATATAAAGCATTATACAAAACATTATTAAAGCGAATTTTTTCCACGAGAAACCCAAAAAATTGTTTAGAATTCTCGTGGAAGTTTTTATGTTTTTTTATATTTTTTATACTATTATTTTTATTAAATTTAATTGCTTACTTCAACTGCTCCATCAACATTTGCGGTGCCAAAAATCATTCTGCCGGATTGCATTCTCACTTGCACTGATTCTCCCACTCCAGCGGCGTTTTGGGCTTTTCCTTCACTGCTAACTTGAAAGGAGTTGCTCTTATAAATTACTATCACCGATTGCCCTTTACTTATCACACTTGGCGAACGTAATTGATTTTTAAAAATTGCTTGACCAACGCGGAATGCTGTGCGTGGAACTAAACCTATTACTTCGCTCGGATCTTGTATCGGAAAATTAGAAAACTGTGACAAATCTCCGTGCGTATAAGTTATATCACTTGCACCAATTACTTGCTGCGGAGTTAGTGGATTTGCAGCAACTATATAATCGCCGATTATTGAGATTTGTATGGCAACCATTAAAGTCCATTCTTGTGGTTGAAAACATTTTAGTCCCACAAAAGTTCTACCGGAAAATCTAACTCTCGGCGGCAAATATGCTTGATAACCAGTGCAAGGCGGTTTGTTTGATAAATCTATTTTGCCAATAGTCAAATCTATTTGCGAATTACTTCCCATATAAGTTTGTTGTAATTGTTGATAAACAAAATCAGTAATTACTTTTTTGGCTACTCTTTCATTCGCAACAACTTCGTTAGTAATCGCTGACAAAAATATTAAAAATATTATAAAAAAACTATTTATAAATTTGTTTAGTAAATTAAATTTTTTGATTTTCATAAACTTATTTTTTTTTGATTAAATTAAAAGAAATTTTGAATTAGTTCTGCAATTTTTTCTGGCTGATCATAATGCAGCATATGCGACGAATTTTCCACGAGAATTTCATTTATTTTTTTGAAATGCTGCATACGATTTTTATAATCTTCTTTACCATTTTCTCTGCGATGAAAAAAATCATCATAAACCCAAGAATTTTTTGCCAAAACCCATAACACTTCTGCCTCTACTTTTTTCCATAATACTTTTGCATCTTCCAAATGAAATCGCGTTGGCGGAATTGCATTTTTATGAAACGCATCTGCATTAAAAACATATTTATTATTATCATTTTTTATCGCTAAATGTTCAGTTAAAAACTCGGCACGTTCCAAAGTCAAACGCGAATTTTTATGTATTAACCACTGCATAAAATCTGCTTTACTATTATGTTGATGAAATTTTGGAGATACTTCATTTCCATAATTTTTTATAGATAACCAACGCTCAAAATTTGTTGGTAATACTTCCGGAGAACTTGGAGCTAAACCAAAACCTTCCAAAGTAATAAATTTACCAACTTTTTGCGGACGTAATCCAGCATATAAAGTTGCTATAAATCCGCCCATACTATGCCCGACTATGTTAATCTTTTGCGTATTATCTTGCGGGAAAAAATAATGCACTATCGCATCCAAATCTGCAAGATTATCAACAAAAGCATAAGTTGTATTAAACCATTTTGATAATCCAAAACCTCGCCAATCAAACGCTATAAAATGATATTTTTTATTATTTTTATTACTATTATTTTGTTGCAAATAATCAATTACTAATTGCCACGAAGCCGAACAATCCATCCAGCCGTGCAGCAAAAATATTGTCTTTACTTCTGCATCATTTTTAATAGTATTCTCATCACAATTTATATACCAATGCTGACAATGTAAAGTCAAATTATTAGTTGCAAAATTTATAAATTCTGCCTTTGATGTCAATTTAATCATAGTATTTATTTTTTTGTTTTATTCGTTTTATTTGTTTTATTTGTTTTATTTGTTTTATTTGTTGTAAAAATTTCCACGAGATTTCTACAAAATTTTTTAGATTTTTGATTTTTTATTTTGATTTTTAGATTTTTAATAATCAGTCGTAATTTGCAAAAATTTTATAAAATTATTTGCCAAGAATTTAATTAAAATCAAACTACTAAATTACAAAAATTTCACAAAATAAACATAAAAACATAAAAACATAAGGAAAGCAAAATGATTGACAAATTTAGCAAAAATATGGAATTTTGGAAAAACGCCATTGATATCCGTGCCAAACGCCAAGAAGTTTTAGCTTCCAACATCGCCAACGCCGACACGCCTTATTATAAAGCCCGTGATGTTGATTTTGCTGGTTCGCTCCAAGCGGCTCTGCAAAAACGCAAAGAACCCATAGAAGGCGGTCAAATGCAACTCAACAAAAGCAACGAGCGACACATTGACGGAATGCCCGGCGATCCGACTTTGAAATTGCTTTATCACAATGAATATCAATCTGCGGTTGATGAAAATACCGTAGAAATGGACGTGGAACGTAGCAAATTTATTGATAATTCTTTGCAATATCAAATTTTGACGCAGTTCACCGCCGATGAATTCAAAGGAATAAAAGAAGCGTTGGCTCCTACACAACAATAAACAAAATAAAACAAAAATAAAACAAAAATAAAACAAAAATAAAAATCATAAATAAGGCAAATTGCAAATGAAAAAAAATAAAACCAACAATTTTGATGTCGTTATTTCCGGAAGTGGCTTAAACGGAACCATTTTGGCGGTGGCTTTGGCTACTCAATTAGAAAATAATAATCTAATCAAAAACATTGCCATTGTAGAAAACAATCCGCAGAATTATCTAAATTTTGCCGATAAAAATAAAAATGTTCCCATTGATCATCGTTGTTATGCGTTAAGTCCGGCAAGTGTTGCATTTTTGGAAAAATTAGGCGTTTGGCAAAATATAGACGAAAAAGAAATTTGTATCGGTGAAAATATGGAAATTTTTGGCGATGCTAATGGTTATTTGAAATTTGCCGCCGCCGAACAAAATAAAAAATTTTTATGTCACTTTGTTGAAGCCGATGTCTTAAAACGCGAAATGGCTGCTACAATCAAGCATAATCACAAAATTCAGGTTTTATGTCCAAAAAAAATAAATAATTTCTCGTGGAAAAATGATGATTTTTTGACTATCAATTTGGACGATAACGAAGAAATTCATACAAAATTATTAGTTGCCGCCGAAGGAAAATATTCACAAATTCGTGAAATGTCTGGATTATCTTGGACGAAAAAAGATTATCAAGAACAAGCACTTTTATGGCGAGTCAAAGCCGAACATTTCCACAGAAATACGGCGTTTCAATGGTTTTATCTGCATTCAACATTTGCGTTTTTGCCGATGCCGAACAATGAATTGTATGTGATTTGGTTTTCAAAATTTCCGGAACGCTTTGACGCCGAATATTATTTGAAAAATCCGCAAGAATTAGCCAAAAAAGCCGAAGAATTATCGCAAAATATTCTCGGCAAAATGACGCTGTGCCCAGAAATTGAGCCGATTATGTTCCCAATTGAACTTTGGCGAGCCAATGAAATTATTGCTCCACGTTTAGCGATTATCGGCGATTCGGCACACGGAATTCATCCGCTAACAGGGCAAGGATTAAATCTCGGAATCGCAGATATTCGAGCGATGACCAAAGTTTTTTCGGCAGCCAAAGAAAACGACGATATCGGCGATTTGACTTTGTTAAAACAATTTGCCCGGAAAGCCAAAGCCGAAACGATTGTTTCGCAGTGTTTGACTGATTTCACGCACGATGTTTTCCAACCGCAATTTAGTTTATCGGCGGCAAGTCAGTCGGCGAGTATTTTTGTCAAAGAAATTTTCCCATTTTTGCAACCGCTTGACGTGCCGGAAAAATTACAAAAATTAGAACAAAATCCGGCGTTCAATGCGTTTATAAATCCTGTTTTACAAAAAAGTTTGCCATTTTTACGGAATTCTCTGTTGAGCGTAGTGAATAAAATTCCGCCGGTCAAAAATATTTTGATGCAAAATGCACAAGGAATTTTCTTTGGAAATAATTAAAAAAATATAAAAAAACAATAAAACAATAAAACAATAATTTTCCACGAGATTTTTAAAAAATTTTTTAGAATTCTCGTGGAAAAGATTATCTAATAATTACTTAAAACTATTAACAATTAACAAAAACTTTTTAGAAATCAAAAAATATGAAACGCATACTTTTATTTTTATTAACAAATGTCGCCGTTGTCGCCTTGTTAGGTCTGATTTGTAGCATTTTCGGCGTCAATAAATATTTAACCGCCAACGGTTTAGATTTGGTGTCTTTACTCGGTTTTGCTTCAATTATGGGTTTTGGCGGCTCGTTTATTTCTTTGCTGCTTTCCAAAACTATGGCAAAAATGAGCGTGGGAGCCAGAGTAATCAGCAATCCAAGCAATGAATACGAATTTTGGTTGATAAACACAATCCAAAAATTAACCCAACGAGCAAATTTGCCGATGCCCGAAGTCGCCATTTATTCCGGCGAACCAAACGCTTTTGCAACCGGAGCAAGTAAAAATAGTTCCTTAGTTGCCGTGTCAGACGGATTATTACAAGCAATGCCGCCCGAAGAAGTGGAAGCGGTTTTGGCTCACGAAGTTGCACATATTCAAAATGGCGATATGGTGACTTTGACGCTGATTCAAGGCGTAGTGAATACTTTTGTGATTTTTATTTCTCGCATAGTTGCGTTTGCGGTTGATAGTTTTTTGCAGCAAAAACGCTCCGATAACGAAAATTCTTCGGCAAATTACGCACCCGGAATTGGTTTTACTATCGCGAGTTTTGTGTGTGAATTAGTTTTCGGTTTGTTGGCGAGTATTATTGTTGCTTACTTTTCGCGTAAAAGGGAATTTCGTGCCGATTCCGGAGCGGCAAAATTACTCGGTTCGCCGGTGCCGATGCAAAAAGCGTTGGCTCGGTTGATGAACGGTTCCGGCGAATTGCCGCAATCTATGGTTGCCTCCGGAATTGCCGGTGGAAATTTTATGGCATTATTTGCCTCGCATCCGCCGTTGGAAGTGCGAATTCAAGCATTAAATAACGTGAGATAAAATTATGTTGAGTTATCGTCACGCATTTCACGCTGGGAATTTTGCTGATGTAATCAAGCATTTTTTGTTGGTAAATTGTATTAGTTATTTGCAAAAAAAAGACGCCGCTGTGCGTTTTATTGATACGCATTCTGGAGCTGGGATGTATCGTTTAGATGATGAAATGCCGAGCAAGTTAAACGAGAGTCAAAATGGTATTTTGAAATTGCAAAATTGTATGAATACTAATTTTGATACTACGTTGTCTAAACAAGCAAAATTATGTTTGCAAAATTATTTAGATTTGGTATTTAGTTTTAATGATAGTAATAAAAATAAAGCCAAAAAAAATAATATAAATCTCGTGGAAAAATATCCGGGATCACCGTTTTTGATAACAAAATTATTACGCCAACAAGATGACGCTTTTTTTTATGAACTTCACCCAAAAGATTATGATTATTTAAGTAAAAATTTGCAGAAGTATTTTAATAAAAAGCATCATAATAAAAACTATCATTTATTTAACACTAATGGATTTCAAGGTTGGAAAGCGAACATTATTTCGCCATCAAAAAGAGCGTTAGTAATAATTGATCCTTCGTATGAAACTACTTCTGATTATGAAAATGTTTTGAGTTATTTATCACAAAGTTTGCAGCGTTTGAAATCTGCCACTTATTGCATTTGGTATCCGTTATTAAATAAACGCGAATCATTTCAGCTGTCGGAGCGGTTAATACATTTGCTGCAAAATCAAAAGGAAAATAAAATTTCGTGGATAAATACAAAGTATTTCATAAAAAATCAGCAAAAGTATAACAATAACAATAATAATGAAGCAAATAAATTTGTTGGTTTATTAGGAACCGGAATGTTTATAGTAAATCCACCGTATTTTTTTCCGGAAGTAGTAAAGGAAACTTTTGCCTTTTTTGATACTATATTTTTGCAAGAAAATATTAAAGATTCTTTTGAAGTAATTGCAGAAATTTTTTAAATAATAATTACTAATTACAAATTTCCACGAGATTTCTAAAAAAATTTTTAGATTTCTCGTGGAAAATTTTTATTAAACTAAAAAGGAATATTCAAAGCAAAATGAAATTGCAATTTTTTACTGCGTTCGCCGTAAGCAATATCTAAACCCAAAGGCCCGGCAGGACTTTTCCATCTGGCACCAACTCCATAACCAACGGCGATATTTTTTTCTGTATTATTAGCATTATCATCCCAAGCATTTCCGGCATCAATAAAAACTACGCTTCCCCATTGTTTATCAAACCAGTGCAAAAACTGCATACTTGTTAATGCTAAATTCTTTGCACCCAAAGTTGCTGAACCAGATTTAATACCTATACTTTGATAGTCATAACCGCGTATAGAACCGGTGCCGCCAGTGCGAAATAAATAATCTTGCGGTATTTTATTATTAGAATAATTTTGGTCATTTCTATCGTCTTTTTTTTCAAAACTTATAGTTTTGCCAAACTCATAAGTAAAAGTAAAAATATTGTTTTGATTAAAACTATAAAAATGCATTCCTTTGAGATGTAAACGCACAAAATTAGCATCTGATAAAAATGCTTTACTTGCGAGACCAATTTGCAATCTTAATACTTCTCCAGAAGTTGGATTCAAACGGTTATCAACATTTCTCCAAGTCCATTGAACGTTGGAGACTAATGCTTTGGTATTGCGTTCCAAATCTAAAAATTTTGTGGTTGAAGTAGTATAATTTTCTTTCAAAAAAGTTAAAGACCAACGCGTTTCCAAATGTTTTCTTTGGATAATATTTTGCCAACCAATTGCATAACGTTTTATATTTAAACCTTCAATATCACTGTGTTCGGCAATCATTCCGATTCCGTGTTGATGTCGCTTTTTTGTAGGCGAAAAAAACATATCTGCTAAAATAGTTTGTCGCTTTTGTTCCAAACTAATATTTGTTTCTAATGACAATGCTTCATTCAAAAAATTTGCAGTTTGATAGCGATTATCTAACCTTGCTCCGGTGTTTGTGCTATAACCGATTCCAAATGATAAATTATGGGCTGGTTTTTCGCGAATATTAACAATTACATCAGCGATTTTTATATTATCTTTTGCAAAATTTTCGTCATCAGTATTATTATTTTTTTCAATGTTATTTATACTTTTGCTATTTTGAATATCTAAACTAATTCTTGCGGAAGAAAAGTAAGGCGAATTTTGTAATTTATTTTGAAAGCGGTTAATTCTACGGATATTATAAATATCATTTTTTTGAATAATTTTTTGATTATATTTATTTACTAATTCATCATTATAACGATATAAACCGGTAATTTTTAAATCACCAAAACGATAACTATAACCGGTTTTATAAAACAAATAAATATTTACAGAATTATTTTCGCTATCAACATCAGCCAAACTATTTTCTAAATGTGCTTGATAATATTCTTTTTGTAATAACTTATTCAAAATAAGTTGTTTAGTATTATCCCAATCCGTTTGTTTGAAAATACTATTTAATTGCAAAGGAATATCTTTTATAAGTTCTTGATATTTTGCAGAGTTTTTATTTAAGTAAATGCCATTTTCGTTTTGAAATTCTATGTTTATAGAATTGATTTTGCTGGGTTTATTAAGCGAAACAATGATATTTAATTTTTTATTTTCTGCATTACGTTGGAATTTTATTTCTGGCAAAAAATAACCTTCGGTTGCCAAAATATTAGTAATAATTTTTTTATATTCTGAACGTCTGGTTCGCTTATTTTGTTTATTCAAATATGTTGCTAATAAATTAAATTCTGCAACATTTTTATTTATATTTTTTTCGTCAAAATCATTATTTATTAACACCAAAAAATCATTTTCTAATACTATTTTTTGCTTATCATTTTTTTCGGTTGCTTGTGCATAAACAAAATTATTAAAAATAAAAATAAAAATAAAAATAAACAATATAATTAGTTTAATTTTAAACATAGTTTAAAAAAATAAAGAATAACCACGTTTGGCTTTGCTATCATTTAACGGCGTCAAAATAATATTTTTTTGTTGAGCAAAATAATTGCTTAAATTATCTGCAAATTTGTTTAACAAATCAACATTATCACCTTTGATAATTTCCATTTCAATTTCTGATATTTCATAAATTTTTGTAGTTATTAAATCCGAATAAATTTTGCCATTATCAATAGCAATTTCTATTTGCAAAGTTTCGTAGTTAATCAAATAAGTATTTCGCAAAAAATTAGTATAAAACATTGCTTGTAAATTTGGAATTACTTGCGAAAAATTTGGAATATATTTTGCTAAAAAATCATTATGATTTTGTAAATTTATATTTTCTGTAAATACTTTTAAATTGAATTCTTTTCTATTAGATAACCCCCTTTGATTATCAATTAAATTACTGCTTTTGATAGTCAAAAAATAATTATTTTGATTGCTTTTAATGTTATGCATTTTGCGAAATCGTAATGCAGTTTTTTGTTGTTTCAAATCAAAATTTTTAGTATCAAAATAAGTATTCAAACAATTTATTTGTTCGTTTTTAATTACTTCAAAAGTTCCAAAATTGTTTAAATTTTTGGCAAAAATATCATTAAAATTTTGCGGACAACTTAATTTAATTTCAATTTCTGTATTATTATTTTGCATAATTTTTTACCTTTACTTATTACTTTATTTTCTGATTAAAATAACGCCACTTATAACCAAAATTGCTCCGACCATTTGTAATAAAGTAATCGGTTCATTTAATACAAAATAACCTAAAAATATAGTCATAATTGGCCCCAACATTCCTATTAGTGTTGAACGTTCCACACCCAAATAACGTATAGATTTATTTAATAAATGAATCGGAATAACCGTGGAAATAATCGCCATTCCTATACTTATAAAATAAATTTCTGTTGGCTGTTCTAACAAACTATTTAGCGGTTCCGTAATACTATAATGGCATAAAATTCCAAGCGTAGTTCCAGCCATTGCTAATGATGTAAATCTTGCCGAACCTAACTTTTTGATAAACCTATCACCAAATAATAAATAAATACCATAACCAACGCTACTAATAAACACTAAAAAACTGCCGTATAATATATTATTTATTTCAGCGTCTCCGCCGATTTTTATATCACTATAAAATGCTATAAAAATGCCAAAATACATTATTAGTAAAGCGATAAAATTTTTAGTATTCCATTGTTTTCCAAAGAATAAAACTCCAAGCATAATTGTTATGCTTGGGTAAGTCATTAAAATTAGTCTCTCCAAACCTGCCGATATATATTGCAAACCTAAAAAATCAAACAAGCTGGAAAAATAATAACCTAATAAACTCAAACAGAAAACGCAAAAATATTCTTTTTTTGTTAATGGTTCTGACTTTGGTAATTTGCTATAAACATAGATAAAAAATGGTGCAGAAAACAACATTCTTAATGCTAATAAACTAATCGCAGAAATTTGAGTTTCTTGCGGAACTAAAAACGCTAATTTTACGAAAATTGCTTTACTTGCAAAGCCAAAAGATGCTAATATAGAAAACCAAAACCCTAACTTTATAAACTTTGTTTTTGTCATTTTTTTATATGCTTTTTTATATTTTTTATATTTTTTATATTTATTTTTTGTTGATATTTTATAACTTGAAATTATTTTTTTCGTATATTATAATTTTTCAAAAAATAACTATTTTCCACGAGAATTTAATTTATTTTTTTAGATTTAATTTCATTACTTTATTACTTTACTAATTAACAAATTTATTATATTTTTATTTTTATATTTATATTTATATTTACATTTATTATGCCAAGTTTTGATTTTTCTTCCGAAGTTGATTGGGTTGCTTTAAAAAATTCTATTGATGTTGCTAACCGACAAATTACTAACCGTTATGATTTTAAAAATACTTCCGCTGCTCTTGAATTCAATCAAAAAGAAAGTAATATAACTTTGTTTGCCGACAGCGATTTTCAATTACAACAAATCAAAGATATTTTATTTCCGGCTATGGAAAAAAAAGCAGCCGAAAGCACTAAACGGTTAGTTCATAATGATGTAATCAAAGTTTCCGGAAATAAAGTCAAACAAATTTTAACTATTAAAAGCGGCATAGAATCCGATTTAGCAAAAAAAATAGTCCAAATAATCAAAAATAATAAATTAAAAGTTCAAGCCGCTATTCAAGGCGACACAGTTCGTGTTTCTGGTGCCAAAAAAGATATATTGCAAGAAACTATTGCTTTAATCAAAAAACAATGTCCAGATTATCCTATTACTGCCGGAAATTTTAGAGATTAAAATAATGAAACAAGCAGCAGTTTTAATTCCATTACTATTTAATAATTCTAATAGTTCTAATAGTTCTAATAGTTCTAATAAAAATAATAGTAAAAATAATTTATCTAATTATGAGGTTTTATTCACGCAAAGAAGTGCAAATTTAAAACATCATAGCGGAGAAAATTCTTTCCCCGGTGGCGGTTTAGATTTTACAACAGATAATAATAATTTATTAACTACTGCATTGCGAGAAGCTCAAGAAGAAATAAATTTACTTCCCGAACAAACTAACATTATTTATAAATTGCCAAAACAATATAGAAGCATTAGTAATTATATGACTTCTGCGTTTGTTGGCGTGATAAATAATTCTAATTCGGAGGTTAATCTGCAAAAAAATCCGCAAGAAGTCGCTGAAATTTTTACTATTCCTTTGTCGTTTTTATTGCAAAAAAATAGTTTCAAAAGAAAGTATATTTTGCTAAAAAATGGACGCAAACTAAAATTTGTTACTACTACTTATAATAACCATTTTATTTGGGGAATTACCGGCAGAATTTTGTTTGATTTTATAAATACTATTAAAAAATTTAACTATAAAAAACTACTTTAAAACTACTTTAAAACTACTTTAAAAAACAATTTTTCCACGAGATTTCCAAAAAATTTTTTGACTTTCTCGTGGAAATTTTTTGCTTTACTTATTCCTTTACATACGCTTAATAATTTCGTCACCAAAACCAGAGCAAGAAACCTCGTGAATTAAGTTTTCAGCAACGCCATCCGCACGCATCAAACGGGCAAAATCATACGTAACATATTTATCCGCAATAGTTTTTTCTATCGCCGAAATTATCAAATCAGCGGCTTTATTCCAACCTAAAAACCGCAACATCATTTCCGCCGACAAAATTATAGAACCCGGATTGACCTTATTTTGTCCGGTATATTTCGGTGCCGAGCCGTGAGTTGCCTCAAAACAAGCGAATTCATCAGAAATATTCGCTCCCGGAGCAATCCCAATTCCGCCGACCTGTGCCGCCAACGCATCAGAAATATAATCGCCGTTGAGATTTGTCGTAGCAATCACATCATATTCCACCGGACGCAATAAAATTTGTTGCAAAAAATTATCAGCAATCGCATCTTTGATAATAATTTTTGCATCATCAAACAATGGATTTTTTATAAACACATTTCCATCAGCGTCGGTTTGAGCAGCGAATTCAGTTTTGGCTAATTCATATCCAACATTTTTGAACATTCCTTCGGTGAATTTCATAATATTTCCTTTATGCACCAAAGTCACAGATTTACGATTATTGTTGATAGCGTATTGAATAGCCGCACGAATCAATCGTTGCGAACCTTCTACGGAAACAGGTTTAATTCCTATGCTGGAAGTTTTTGGAAAACGAATTTTTTTCACGCCCATCTGCGTTTGCAAAAATTCTATAACTTTGGCTACTTCCGCTGAATCTTGATTCCACTCAATTCCGGCATAAATATCTTCGGTATTTTCGCGGAAAATCACCATATCAACTAATTCTGGTTTTTTCAGCGGAGATGGAACTCCGGAAAAATATCTCACCGGACGCACACATTGATATAAATCTAACTCTTGACGCAGTGTTACATTCAATGAACGTAATCCGCTACCAACAGCAGTAGTCATCGGACCTTTGATAGAAACCCGAAATTCTTTCAAAGCAGCGAAAGTTTCATCTGGGAAAAATTGTCCTTCGCCATAAGTTTTGACGGCTTTTTCTCCGGCAAAAACTTCCATCCAAGCAATTTTTTTCTCGCCGTTATATGCTTTTTGGACAGCAGCATCTACAACTTTTTGCATAACCGGCGTGATATCTTTACCGATTCCATCGCCTTCAATGAACGGAATAATCGGATTATTAGGAATTTGTTTGGCTTGATTTTTGCCTAAAACGATTTTTTCTGCATTAGCAGGAACGTTAATTTTTTGATAATTCATATATTTTTTTTAAAAAATAAAAATAAAAATAAAAAAATATTTTCCACGAGATTTTTCAAAAATTTTTTGAGGTTTCTCGTGGAAAATGGACGAAATTTTAGAAATCTAACCAAGCATTACACCATTCATCCAAATGGTCTTGCAAGATATGATTTTGTAAAACAAACGATTTCAATTCATCGCCACGCTGATAAGTTGCGTTCAAATCATTGATATGTTCGCGTATGGCGTCAATCCACGCTTTGGCAGTATTTTGCACCAAAGTAACCGGGAAGTTTCCTTGATAAGGTCCAAAGTCAGAAGCGATTGTCGCATAACCCAAAACGCCGTATTCAAGCAATTTCAAATGTGATTTGCAATTATTGAAATCATTGTGCGTAAGCGGAGCGATAGCCAAATCTAAATTCAAAGAGGCTAATTTTGCCGGATAATCCGGAGTTGCTATACCGGCGTGAAATTCTTTGACATACGGGCGAATTTCATCCGGACAATATCCCAAGAAAATCCAATCAACTTCATCAGCCAAAGTTTTTACTACTTCAAAGATTTCTTGCAAATCTCCAAAGTGCGAAATTCCTCCAGCCCAACCAACACGCGGTTTATTGTCGCTACCTTGACCGCGTTTGGCTTGTAAAGATCCCCATTTAGTCAAATCTATATAATTTGGCACCACGCGAACATCTTCAATATATTTGCCGTAAATATCTTGCAAAGCTTCCGTAGTCACAATAATGCGATCGCTATCTTGCAATCCAGATTGCAAACGGCGTGCGACTTCTTCTGGTTCTGGCCATTCTGCTTTATGCAAATTATATTCTGGAATGCTTGTTACCAAATCGTCTAATTCATAAACCAGTTTCAAGCCGGAAAATTGTCGCGTATTACGTAAGAATTTCAAAGACGCATCGTTCATCGGACGTTGCATATACAAAGTATCGGCTTCAAAAATAGACAAATCAAACGGATTATAAATTTCTTGTCCGACAAAGCCATCAATCAAACCGGAATCCATAGCGGCGTTGAACGGCTGCAAAACGCGATAATGTCCGCAACCCATCGCATCGCCAGGAATTGCAATAATACGCGGAATCGGTTTGCTACTCAAACGTAATTTGCTAACTTGCGGTTGTTCGGTCAGAGCAAATAACGTTTCGCGGCTATAATTCGGGTTATAAAATTTATCCCGAGCCATTTCCGGCAACCAACGTTCCATCAAAACATTTTTCTTGAAGTCAGTCAAAATCGGACGATCTATATTACCTTGCGTTGCAATCAAAGAAATATTTGGATTCCAAACGACGTTGGTATTTTCTTGGTTTTTTGCTAAACGCAAACAAAAATCAATGGCCGCCGTATCATTATCAAAATCAGCACCTAAACCGCCAACTTGCATCCACGTTTGCGATTTCACTAAAACCGCATCAAAAGTAACCGCAGACGGATTTTGCACAATCAACTGACGGCACATATGTCCGGCGTTGCTGAAACTATCATTTTGTGCAAAGAACGTTGCCACGCCGGTAGAACCAAGCACCAACGCATTTCCAACTATATTTCCTTGCGTAGTCAATAAACGCGGAGCAACTAAACCAACATTTGGCATTTGCACGTGAGAAATAAGTTGGAATAACCAATTTTCGGCGGTTGGCAAAATATCTCCACGAGAAATGAAAATATTTTTTTGGTTATTTTGTTGATAACTTTGTTCAATCAATAAATCCATCAATTCTTGGACGTTGCTATCTTCACGAACTAAATAAAACGCCAAATCTGCATTATTTTGTTGATCAGCTTCATCCAAGAAATTCAAAACATCATCGTCCAAATCATCGGCTTCAACAAAAACCGCTAACTGCAAAGAAATACTAAATTTTTCGGCATTTAATTTTTGTTGAGCAGGGAAAGTCTCGTTAATCAAACGTTGCATAACTTCCAAGTTATCAACGGCTTTGACTATCCATAAAACTTCATTATTTTCATCGCTGATTTTTGCTACAACATCACGCGTATTTGGTAAATATCCTTTATTTACCACAAATTCGTCGCCCAAAATATTTTGGACTGCCAACATCATATCGGCGGCGTTACGATTTAAACTCCGTAAAATGTAGCGGTGATATAAAGCATCTGGAACGTGACCGATTACGTTGGCATCAAAATTATTTTCTTTGAGAATTCGCAAAATTGCTCCGTAAATCGGATCGCATTCATTTTGTAAATCATCAACCACCAAACCGCCGATATCACGAACCGCATCAGAATTCAAAAATACGCCATCGGAGATATAATTTGCTGACAGCAAATAATCTTGCGAATAATCAGGTTTGAAATAAGGATCGTTAAGTTTGCCGCTTTTTTCTATGCTATCTTCATCAACATAAATGACTTTCCAAGAAGTTTCATCTTCACCGATTTTTTCTGCTTGAGTTAGCATACGTTCAGCCATAAACGCCAACGAATGATCTGCCAAAACATCACCGGCTTCCAAAACTATGAACCAGTCTGCCGAAGTTCCATCAACATAATCAGCAACGCCTTGCCATAAATCTTCATCGCTGTTGCTATCAACTTGACGCCATTGCAAACGCGGATTGCTTCCAAAAACGTCCGGCATATCATCCGGAGAAATAATCACCACGCGGAAATCATCGTATAGCAATTTTGCTGAATAGTTAATGCTGACCGTTAATTGCGAATAATATTCGGATTTACAAGCGATTACCAAATCAAAGGTTGGGATAAAATCAGCACGATTAAACAATCTATCTAACGAAGGAGCTTCGTGCATAGCGATTTTATGGGAATTTAATAATTTGGCATATTGTTGCAAAGCCATTGTTTTTGGCGATAAACCTAATTGAGAATCGCTTTGATTTGCTAAACGAACAGCAAAATCTGACGGCATAAACAAGCCATTAAATAAAGAATTTGCGGCGGTCAAAATTTCTATACATTCATCAAAGCCGAATTCATTTTGTAATTCATTAACCCAAGCGATAATGGCTTCGGTAGTTTGAACGCCTTCTCCGAGCACCGGACGATTTGCAAAAATCGCCAACGATAAAGTTACCGAAAACGCAAGAGCAGATAATTCTTTGTTATGTTTTGTTAAAAAGTCATCTTGATTCAAGCCATACAAAGTTGCGATTGCTTGACCTCTTTCTGACAACAAAAATTCCACCGCTTCTTTATAAGGCATCGGAGCGGAATTTGATAAAAATTTAGCTAATGATAAAAATTTTGTTGCTAATTCGGCATTTTTATCAAAACCGTTTTCGGCTGAAAATTTTGCCACGAGATTTTGTAAATTATTTTTGGAATTATCTGCAAAATCAGAAGAACAATAAAGCAAAGTCAAACTTATATATTCTATGTGTGCCTGATTTAATTTTTTGTTTTTGGTGATTTGATTTTCGTGACGTCGCCAATATCCGTGACAAGCAGCATTGAGGTAACAAGCACCAAATTCGGCTTCCAAATATTGCATTAACAAAACTTCTATACAAACCGAAATTTTTGAATTTGCTAATTTTGGCAAAACGCTTAACAATTTTTCTCTACAAAAAATAATGTTGTGCATAGACACAAAATTTTCATAAGTCAAATGCGGAGATAAAAACACTTTGCCTTGAAAATCGTCCGGAAATGGAATTAAGCAACGTTGTAATCCGATTTCTCCATTTTCTTTGACATAAACGCCTTTCCAACCAAAAGCCACAAACGGAATATTCTGATTTTCCGGATTTGCAAAAGCGGCTTTGGCATCGGCAACGAAATTGCTTTCTAACCAATCGTCGGCTTGAAGCGTGGAAATATAATCGGCGGAAATTTCATTGAAACCGGCGATAATATTTGGAATTGCTCCGATATTTTCTGGACGTTGCCGCCAATGAATGCGTTCGTCGCTGAGAAACGGCATAACTACTTCATAAGTATTATCTGTGGAGCCGTTATCCAAAATATACAACTGCCAATCTGGGTCGCTTTGATTTTGCACGGATTCTATGGCTTGACCGATGAATTCGCCGTAATTATAACTGGTGATAAAAATCGCAAAAGATTTAGACATACTAAAATTTTCCCTTATTTTTTTATTTTTATTTGTATAAAACTTAAAGCAGAAGATTATATTAAATTAAGAATTTCCACGAGAAATCTCAAAAATTTTTTGGAAAATCTCGTGGAAAAATTTATTTTCATAAATTTTAAAACCTTGAAAAATATATAAAAATTTATATTTTTTGAAATTTTTATAAAAAAATGTTTGACAATATTTTTTTTGTGAGTATAATGCCGAGTTTTCG
>SFHR01000085.1 GCA_004555545.1 Dechloromonas aromatica (nom. nud.) | reverse complement strand
GTAAAAAATGACCAACAGATTTAACACAAAGAAATGGTAGAATGATTAGACAGGGAAATGAAAATAAAAAGGTATTTGTATATTCTTATGTTACAGAGAAAACATTTGATAGTTATATGTATCAATTAGTAGAGCAAAAACAAAAATTTATATCTCAAATAATGACATCAAAAACACCTGCAAGAACAATGGAAGATATTGATGATAAAGCACTTACTTATGGGGAGATAAAAGCTCTAGCAACAGGAAATCCTAAAATATTAGAAAAGACTTCATTAGATACTGATGTAGCAAAATTAAGATTATTAAAACAAGAATTTATGAATCAAAAATATTCATTGCAAGATAAAATTATAAAGTATTTTCCAGAAGAAATAGCAAGACTTAATAATAAAATTGGAGCAATGGAAGAAGATACTATTAAATTACAAGAATACACTAGACCCAATGCAGATGGATTTTCTCCTATGAAAATAAATGGAATAACTTATACTGAAAAACAAGAGGCTGGAAAGAAACTATTAGAGAGTATTCAAGATTTAAAAAGTATGGAAACACGAGAAATAGGAGAATATAGAGGATTTACAATGGAGATGAGTTTTGATTCAATAACTAGAAATATTAGATTAAAACTAAAAAATAAATTTAGTTATTCTATTGATTTAGGAACTGATGTAAATGGAAATATAACAAGAATAAATAATTGTTTAGAGAATATTGCAAAAGATATTCCTCACGAAAGAGATTTATTAGATAATACATATTTTCAATTAGAAAATGCAAAACAAGAATCTCAAAAAGAATTTCCGAAAGAACAAGAGTTACAAGAAAAGTTACGAAAACTAGAAGAAATAAATGCAGAATTAAAAATAAATGAAAATGAACATGAAATGTTGGGAGATGAAAAAGAAGAAAAACAAGATAAATCTCCTGATAAAAATTCTCCAGAAAGATGTTAAAAAAATTAAATTTATGCTATAATGATTCCATCAAATAGTAATTTGTAAAGGAGGTATTTATGGGAATAGAACATTCGCAAAATTATTTACATAGTAAACAACTTGTAGCGACCTTGTTATCAAAGAGTAATATTTGTAACGACGATATTGTAATTGAGATAGGTCCTGGAAAAGGAATTATTACCAATGAACTTGCAAAAAAAAGCAAGAAAGTTATAGCAATAGAGTTTGATGCAAAATTAGCGAAAACTTTATCTGAAAGGTATAAAGAATCTAAAAAAGTTCAAATAATAGAGATGGATTTTTTAAAATATAAAATATCAGTAAAAGAACCATATAAAGTATGTGCAAATATTCCATTTAACATAACTGCTGATATTATGAAAAAAGTATTTGAAGATGATAATCCTCCTGAAGATATATATTTCATAATGCAGTATGAAGCTTTTCTAAGGTATTCTGGACAGCCTTTTTATAACGAAAGTTTGAGGTCTCTTTTATACAAACCTTGGTTTTCCGCTGAATTGATTTATGAGTTTAAACCATCAGATTTTTATCCTGTGCCAAATGCACGAATATGTTTTGCTCACTTTCAAAGAAAAACATCAGCAGATGTTGAGGATGCGACAGACTATAGAAATTTTTTATCATATATATTTTTAGCGTCTGGAAATACTTTCAAAGATAAAACAAAAAAATTGTTTACTTATGAGCAACAAAAACGCATTTGCAAGTTTTTAAAAATCAAATTAGAGTCAACGCTTACTGAGATCTCATACGATGGATGGCTATACCTATATGATGTTTTTCTTAAATTTGTTTCCAACGAAAAAAAAGCTATTATATTAAATGCTGAACAAGCCATGAAAAACAATCAAAACAAGATTCAAAAAAAACATCGAAATCGTAATCATGGTTATTGGAAATTTGAAGCTAAGCGCCAAAAAAAATTAAAATTTGAAAATGGAAAATAAGAATTTTATCAGTAGCTATATTTCAAATTTCTATATTATTAGCAATAGTGTAAACAAAAAAGTTGACAGAAAAAAGTAATAAGTAAATCATAAATTACAATTTAGTGATTTGTTAGATAAATAGTAATTTGTAGGGAGGAACAATGTCTTTAATAAGTGTAAATAATTTGACTTTTGGATATGATGGAAGTTTTAATAATATATTTGAAAATGTTTCATTTAATATAGATACAGATTGGAAATTAGGACTAATAGGTAGAAATGGTAAAGGAAAAACTACATTTTTAAAGCTATTACAGGGAAAATATGAATATAGAGGAACAATATCAAAAAGTGTAGATGTTGATTATTTTCCTTTTGAAGTAACTAATAAAAATAGAATGTCAATAGAGATAGTAAATGAAATTGCTCCAAATGTTGAGGATTGGGAAATTATAAAAGAATTGAATTTATTAAATAGTGATATAGAAATTCTTTATAGAAATTTTAATTTATTAAGTGGTGGAGAACAAATAAAAATACTTTTAATTAGCTTATTTTTAAAAGGAAATAATTTCTTGCTTATAGATGAGCCTACAAACCATTTGGACATAGAAACAAGAAATAATTTAGTTGATTATTTGGAAAAGAAAAAAGGTTTTATATTAGTATCTCACGATAGAATTTTTTTAGATAAAGTTGTAAATCATATTATTTCTATAAATAACACTAATATTGAAATACAGCAGGGTAATTTTTCATCTTGGAAAGAAAATAAAGACAGACAAGATAATTTTGAAATAATGCAAAATGAAAAATTACAAAAAGATATAAATAAACTTGAAATTGCTTCAAAAAATACTGCAAAATGGTCTAATGAGGTTGAAAAGTCAAAATATAAAACAAGCAATTCAGAATCAAAGATAGACAGAGGTTACCTAGGACATAAGTCTGCTAAAATGATGAAAAAGTCAAAAGTTATGGAAGGGCGAATTGAAAAGGCAATAGATGAAAAAACTAATTTATTAAAAAATATAGATAGAAATGATAGTTTAAAAATAATTCCAATAGGAAGTAGAAAAAGTCCATTGATTTTAGCAAATAACTTACAAATAAAATACAATGAAAAAATAATATTCTCTCCAGTTTCATTTGAAGTAGAAAATGGAGATAGAATTGCAATAGTTGGAAAAAATGGAATAGGAAAATCAAGTATATTAAAATTGATTTTAGGTCAAGAGATACAATATAACGGAGAATTAAAAATAGCAAATGACTTAAAAATATCTTATGTATCACAGAATACAGACTATTTAAAAGGAAACTTAAAAAACTTTTCACAAGATAATAAAATAGATGAAAGTATTTTTAAAGCAATGTTATCTAAAATGGGATTTTCAAAATTAGATTTTGATACTAAAATTGAAGAAATGAGCGAAGGACAGAAAAAGAAAATTTTAATTGCAAAAAGTATATCAGAACAAGCTAATATTTATATATGGGACGAGCCATTGAATTATATAGATATACTAACAAGAGAACAAATAGAGGACTCAATCTTAAAATATAATCCAACACTAATCTTTGTTGAACACGATACAACTTTTGTAGAGAAAGTAGCGACAAAGATTATAACAATAGAAAAATAAGTGTGCGAGAAATTACAATTTTATAGTTATTGATTTATAGTAATTTACCGAAAAGATTGTCAGTAATGACAGTCTTTTTTGTACGACAAGCAGTTATACAAATAGA
>SFHR01000084.1 GCA_004555545.1 Dechloromonas aromatica (nom. nud.) | reverse complement strand
AATTTTTTCTTATTCATAGTTTTAATTAAGTTTAAAAAATTTTAAATAAATCTCGTGGAAAATTATTACTTACTTTTATTTTATTAACGGCATAAAATAGCCGTCATATAATTCATTTGCGTAGCGGTACATTTCTCTAATATTTTTTATATTATATTTTTTCTGTGTTTCTATAATCCATTCACCTAATTGCTGTTTGGCGAGATCTATTTCATTTCCCCAACCACAATCTCCTGAGTTTAATATAAAAGAACTCCAAACACAGATTGCTAAACAAATTAACGATTTTTCCAGATTATTTTCTTTGATAAATTTAAAATCTAAATTACCAAAACGTTCAGCAAAAGGCTTTCCTAAATCGCTTAATATCCAATCTATGGCTATTTTATATGGAACTTTGCGATGTCCGATACAACTTACCATATTTATAAAATTTGTAGCTAAATTAGAAATTGTTTTTATTGAATTTTTGTTGATAGAACAGGAAAATAATGGCTCACTAAATTTCTCTATGGTATCTTGAAAACTAAAAATATTTTTTTCGGTAATTTGCTTAATATGTCGTCTCCAATAACCGTGATTCTCATTATCATTCATATAACCTGCTCCAAATAAACTTTCTAAACGTTTCATCAGAAAAGGTTCTAAAAGTTGCCGAAGCTTCAAACTTTCTAACTCATTTATAACTTCAATCAGACAAGATTTTTGAAAAACTATAAAATCAATATTAATAAAATTTTTAAATACTAAATAGGGGGACAAATAAATTTTTCCACAGAATTTTTCTGGAAAAGGAGTTTTAAATCGTTGGACTATAGTTTTATTTTTTTCCGGAAAAGACATACAAGCAGACCAACCCAAAGCACAAAACGGAATTTCAGGATTTTCGGCAAATGCTTTTTTGGCGTTAGCTACAAAATTTGGTTCAAGCCAATCATCCGAGCAAAGTGTGGAAATATAATCGGTGGAAATATAATCGGCGTCAATTTCGCTGAAACCTTCAATAATTGTAGGGACGGAGCCGATATTTTTTTGGTGTTTTTTCCACGAGATTCGTTTATCTTTTTCTAAATATTTTTTGACAACTTCATAAGTGTTATCAGTGGAACAGTCATCAATTATGTATAAATGCCAATCCGGATCAGTTTGGTTGATAACAGATTCTATGGCTTGAGAAATATATTCAGCGTAATTGTAAGAAGTTATGAAAATGGCAAATTTTTTCTTTTCATTTGAATTTGATTTGATAGACATAATATTTAGAAAAGTTCAATTTTTTTGATTTTTTTAATGCTTTCAATTTGATATTTTTTATTATAAAAATATTTTTCCACGAGATTTTCAAAAATTTTTTTAGAAATCTCGTGGAAAATGTTTTTTAATTTCCAAAAATTTTCTAAAAATTATTTTTAAAATCTCGTGGAAATTCTTCATTTATTTAATATTTAATTAACAGATAAAAAATTAACAACTTTAAAAAATTATGTCTAACGAACAAAATAATAACGATTGCAACAAAAATTATTCGGCAACTTTGAATATGCCGGAAACCGATTTCCCTATGCGTGGAAATCTGCCTAAACGCGAACCGCAATGGGTTCAACAATGGCAAGATAACAATATTTATCAACAAATTCGTAAAATATCTCAACAGCAAAATCGCCCAAAATTCACGCTCCACGACGGTCCTCCTTACGCAAACGGCGATATTCATATCGGTCATGCGGTCAATAAGATTCTCAAAGATATAATTATCAAAAGTAAGACGCTTTCCGGCTTTGATGCTTGTTATGTTCCGGGCTGGGATTGTCACGGCTTACCGATTGAACATAAAATTGAAACGCTACACGGAAAGCATCAACCAGCCGAAAAAGTCCGTAAATTATGCCGTGATTACGCCAAAGAGCAGGTAGAACGTCAAAAGAAAGATTTTATACGCTTGGGAGTTTTAGGCGAGTGGGAAAATCCATATTTGACAATAAATTTTGCCTCCGAAGCTAATGAAATCCGAGCTCTGAACGAGATTTATAAAAATGGCTATTTATATCGCGGACAAAAGCCGGTAAATTGGTGTTTAGATTGTGCCTCGGCGTTGGCAGAAGCCGAAGTTGAATATAAAGATAAAAAATCTTTTGCCATTGACGTTAAATTTTCCACGAGAAATTGCCAAAAAATTTTGGAAATCTTTGCGGCAAATCAAAATCAAAATCAAAATTACAATCAAAATCAAAATATTCAAGAAATTTCTGCGGTAATTTGGACGACTACGCCGTGGACTCTCCCAGCAAATGAAGCAATTTGTGTGCATCCAGATTTTGAATACGGCTTATATTTGCTCAAAAATAGTAATACAGCATTGATTTTGTTAAATGAACTCGCTGAACAAAATCTGCAAAAATACGGCTTTGAAAGCGATAATTTTGAAAAAATCGGCAAAACTATCAAAGGCAAAGAGTTAGAAAATTTAACTTTCCAGCATCCGTTTTATAAGGAAAAATTTGTGCCGATAATTCTCGGCAAACACGTTACCACGGACTCCGGAACCGGTTTGGTGCATACCGCTCCAGCTCACGGGGTTGATGACTATAAAGTTGGAAGCATTTATAAATTGCCGAATTTCTGTCCGGTTGATGACGACGGCAATTTCAAGAAAAATACTCCGGCGTTAGAATTTGTCGGCGAAATTCAAGGCAAATCTGTTTGGGATGTCAATCCGCTGATTATCAAAGAGTTGGAAAATCAACAAAAATTATTAAAAGCCGAGCAAATTCTGCATAGCTATCCGCATTGTTGGCGACATAAAACGCCGATTATTTTCCGGGCGACGACGCAATGGTTTATCGGAATGGAACAGCATTTGCATAACGATTTGCAAAAGCCAACTTTACGGGAAATCGCCGAAAAAGAAGTAGATAAAACACAATTTTTTCCAGCTTGGGGACGGGCAAGATTAGAATCTATGATGGGAACGCGTCCGGATTGGTGTATTTCTCGGCAGCGAAATTGGGGCGTTCCGATTCCATTTTTCATTCATAAAGAAAGTGGCGAGTTGCATCCAAAAACTGCGGAAATCACCGAAATTGTGGCTCAAATGGTAGAAAAATTTGGCTTGGATTCTTGGTTTTTAATCGGAAAAAATACGCAAAATCTCGTGGAAAATTTGCAAAATCCGGCTTTGAAAGATTTCCACGAGTTTATACAGAAAATTTTTGATTTATTAAATAGCCAAAATCAAAACGCCAACGATTATTTAAAAATGTCTGATACGCTTGATGTTTGGTTTGATTCTGGGACTACGCATTTTCACGTGATGCGTGGCACACATAAAAATCAGCACGAATTTCCAGCCGATTTATATTTGGAAGGCAGCGATCAACATCGCGGCTGGTTTCAGTCCTCGTTATTGGCTTCTTGTGCCATTGACGGCGTGGCACCGTATAAAGCATTATTGACGCACGGCTTTGTGGTAGATGAAAACGGCGAAAAAATGTCCAAATCCAAAGGCAACGTGGTCGCTCCACAGGAAGTCAATGAAAAATATGGAGCCGATATTTTGCGTTTATGGGTTGCTTCCTCCGATTATTCCGGCGAATTAAGAATATCTCTCAAAGTCAAAGAAATTTTGAGTCGCGTGGTAGAAGCATATCGCAGAATTCGTAACACTTTGAGATTTTTGTTAGCAAACTCCGCCGCCGATAACGATTTTGATATTGCCAAAGACGGAGTGGCTCCGGAAAATTTGTTAGCCATAGATTTTTATATGTTGAAATTCACGGAAAAATTTCAGCAAGATTGTTTAGCAAATTATGCAAGTTATGAATTTCACAAGATAGTTCAAGCGGCACAACAATTTTGCTCGGAAGATTTGG
The DNA here is from genome assembly GCA_004555545.1 of Dechloromonas aromatica (nom. nud.). Classification (GTDB taxonomy): domain Bacteria; phylum Pseudomonadota; class Gammaproteobacteria; order Burkholderiales; family Rhodocyclaceae; genus SFHR01. The sequence continues at coordinate 771 of SFHR01000084.1, read as the reverse complement.
GCGGCTTTTATTTAGACATTTTGAAAGATCGTTTATATACAACGCCAAAAACTTCATTAGCACGGCGTTCCGCACAGACAGCTTTATGGCATATTTGTGCAGCGTTATTGAAAATATTGTCTCCGATTTTGAGTTTCACTGCCGAAGAAGCTTGGCAAGTTTTCAATAAAAATAACAAAAATAACAAAAATAACAAAAATATGCAAAATCAAAATACGATTTTTGTGGAGCGTTGGCAAGATTTTTCGGCGATTTCAAATTCTAACAACAATGAAAATGTAGAAAAATTATTGCAAGATTGGCAGCAAATCCGAGAAATCCGCAATTTGTCTAACAAAGCCATAGAAAATCTGCGTGGCGAAGGCAAAATCGGGTCGTCGTTGGAATCCGAAGTAAAAATTTTGGTAGATAAAAATACTCCGGAATTATTGCAGATTTTGGGAAATCTCGGCGAGGATTTGAAATATATTTTGCTGTCCTCCAAAGCGGAAGTTGTGGCGGTTGATAAAAATGATAACGGCGAAAATATTCAAATTGAAGTGTTGCCGATAAGTTCGTCAAAATGTGCAAGATGTTGGCATCGTAGCGAAAATGTTGATCAAAATACTCAACTCTGCCCACGTTGCCAACAGGCTATAAATGGCGAGGAAAATCAGCGTAAATTTGCATAAAAAAATATAAAAATCAAATTTCCACGAGATTTCCCAAAAATTTTTTGAGATTTCTCGTGGAAAAAGTTTAAAAATATAAAAAAGGAAAAATAAAACTCAA
>SFHR01000035.1 GCA_004555545.1 Dechloromonas aromatica (nom. nud.) | reverse complement strand
ATTGCTATGGAAGACGGCTTACGTTTTGCTATCCGCGAGGGTGGAAGAACCGTCGGAGCTGGTGTTGTCAGCAAAATCATTGAATAATATTTAAAACAAATTTCCACGAGATTTCCAAAAAATTTTTTAGATTTCTCGTGGAAATAAATTTTTTGTATAATTCTCGCTCTTTTTATAATTCTTTTTAGTTATTTTTCATAGTTCTTTATTACATAACATACAAAAATATTATGCAAAATCAAAAAATTCGTATTCGCTTGAAAGCGTTTGATTATCGTTTAATTGACCAATCAGCTCAAGAAATTGTAGAAACTGCAAAACGTACCGGAGCGGTTGTCAAAGGTCCGATTCCATTGCCGACTAAAAAACAACGTTTTGATATTTTGCGTTCGCCGCACATCAATAAAACTTCTCGCGATCAATTTGAAATTCGCACCCATTTGCGTTTGATGGATATTTTGGATCCAACTGACAAAACCGTTGATGCTTTGATGAAATTAGATTTACCGGCTGGTGTGAATGTTGAAATCAAACTCAACTAAAAAGTAAATCAAATAAATCAAATAAATCAAATAAAGCAAATAAAGCAAAAAACAACAAATAAAAATTTTCCACGAGAAACTCAAAAAATTTTTTGAAAATCTCGTGGAAAACTTTTATTAAAAATACAGAAACATAAAAATAATATTTGAAAATTATTTTTTTTGTTTGTATAATTCACAGTTTAATTTTTTCGCAATAATTAAAAAAATATAGCTTTTTATTTTTTTAATTATTTTTTCTTAAACCCTTTTTTACGTCATTAGCCAATCGCAGTTAATGATAGGAGTATAAATATTATGAGTTTAGGTCTTGTAGGTCGCAAAATCGGTATGACCCGCATTTTTGCCGATGACGGAACGTCCATTCCAGTTACGGTAGTTGATGTGGCTGATAACCGCGTGACTCAAGTCAAAACACCTGAAAATGACGGCTATGCAGCAATTCAAGTTGCTTATGGTGAGCGTCGTGCTTCTCGTGTTAATAAACCTGCCGCCGGACATTTTGCTAAAGCCGGAGTTCAAGCAGGTAGCATTTTAAAAGAATTCAGATTAGATAATATCAACGATTTCAAAGCCGGTGATAATCTCAAAGTAGATGCAATTTTCAGCGAAGGTCAAAAAGTTGATGTTAGCGGAACCAGCATCGGTAAAGGTTTTCAAGGCGGTATTAAACGCCATAACTTTTCCTCGCAACGTGCCTCTCACGGTAATTCAGTATCACATAACGCCCCAGGTTCTATCGGTCAAGCACAAGATCCAGGTCGCGTATTTCCGGGCAAACGTATGGCCGGTCACCTTGGTGCTGAAAAAGTCACCCAACAAGGTTTGACCATTGTTCGCGTAGATGTTAATCGACAGTTGTTGTTAATCAAAGGTGCTATTCCAGGTGCCAAAGGCGGCAACGTTATCGTTAAACCAAGCAGTAAAAAATAATTACCACGAGGAGCAATAACATACAATTATGGAACTCAATGTTATAAATAATCAAGGACAACAAGCTCAAAAGCTTAATGTTAATGATGAATTGTTCGCTCGTGCTTATAACGAAGCATTAGTGCATCAAGTTGTCGTTGCCTATCAAGCCAATGCACGTTTTGCTACTAGAAAGCAAAAAACTCGTGCCGAAGTTCGTCATACAACAACAAAACCTTGGCGTCAAAAAGGAACCGGACGTGCTCGTGCCGGTAGTAATGGTAGCCCATTATGGCGTGGCGGTGGTCGTATTTTCCCGAACACTCCAAACGAAAATTTTACCCAAAAAGTTAATCGCAAAATGTATCGTGCTGCCATTTCGGTTATGTTATCCGAATTGATTCGTCAGCAACGCGTAGTTGTGATTGATAACTTTGAAGAAAATTTCTTTGATTCTCCAAAAACAAAATCTTTCATTGAAAAATTCAAAGCAATGAATTTATCAACCGAAAATACTTTGGTTATCACTGATAATTTAACAGAAAATTTATATTTGTCATCACGCAACTTGCCAACGCTTTTAGTTTTGGAAGCCCAAGAAATCAATCCTATGGTATTGATTAAATTTGACAAACTCGTTGTAACTCGCCAAGCGTTATCTCAAATTGAGGAGAATTTACAATAATGAGCAGCAACAACACAAAAAATTCTACAAATCTCGTGGAAAATTTGCAGCAAGTTCGCAAAGAACGTTTATATCAAGTTTTGCTTGCACCACAAATTTCTGAAAAATCTACAATGGTTGCCGATAAACGCAATCAAGTAGTTTTCAAAGTTGCTTCTGATGCAACTAAACCAGAAATTAAACAAGCCGTTGAATTTATTTTTAATGTAAAAGTAAATGCGGTTCAAATCAGCAATGTCAAAGGCAAAGTCAAACGTTTTCGCGGACATATCGGACAACGTAGTGGCTGGAAAAAAGCATTTATCTGCTTACAAGCCGGACAAGAAATTAACTTTGCAGAAGGAGGCGAGGCTTAAAAATGGCTTTGATTAAAGTAAAACCAACTTCCCCAGGCCGTCGCGGTGTGGTCAAAGTTGTTAATCCAAATTTATATAAAGGTCGTCCATTATCTTCTTTGGTCGTCAAAAAGAAAAAACACGCCGGACGTAATCATAACGGACATATTACCGTGCGTCATCAAGGTGGCGGACATAAACAAGCATACCGTTTAATTGACTTTTTACGCAATAAAGATGGCATTCCTGCCAAAGTTGAACGCTTAGAATACGATCCAAATCGTTCCGCAAATATCGCTTTGTTATGTTATGCAGACGGCGAACGTCGTTATATCATTGCTAACAAAGGTATGGTCGCCGGTCAGCAAATTATTTCCGGTTCCGAAGCACCGATTAAATTTGGTAATGCTTTGCCGATTAGAAATATTCCGGTCGGAACTACTATTTGTTGCATAGAAATGCATCCAGGAAAAGGTGCTCAGTTAGCACGTTCTGCTGGTGCTTCTGCTCAATTATTAGCTCGTGAAGGACAATACGCACAAGTACGTTTGCGTTCTGGTGAAGTTCGTAAAATTCATATTGAGTGCAAAGCAACAATCGGCGAAGTTGGCAACGAAGAAAATAATTTGCGTAAATTCGGAAAAGCCGGTGCTATGCGTTGGCGTGGAATTCGTCCGACCGTTCGCGGTGTGGTAATGAACCCGATTGATCACCCACACGGCGGTGGTGAAGGTAGAACTGGTGAAGGACGCGTTCCGGTAAGCCCTTGGGGACAACCAACCAAAGGTTATCGCACCCGTAAAAATAAACGCACTAATAGTATGATTGTTCAACGTAGAAAACGTTAAGAACATTGTTTATAAAAATATTTAGAAAAAATACTCTATACAAAGGATAGTTAGTTATGGCACGTTCCCTAAAAAAAGGACCTTTTGCAGACGGTCATTTAGTTCGGAAAGTAGAAGCCGCAAAAGCATCTGGAGATAAACGTCCGATTAAAACTTGGTCAAGACGTTCAACGATATTGCCAGAGTTTATCGGTTTGACAATTGCAGTGCATAATGGTCGGCAACACGTTCCGATTTTTGTGACCGAAAATATGGTAGGACATAAATTAGGTGAGTTTTCTTTAACTCGCACTTTTAAAGGTCATGTCGGTGGTAAAAAAGCGAAAAAATAATTTTCCACGAGAAATCGTAAAAATTTTTTGAAAATATTTAGAAATATTTAGAAATATTTAAAAATATTTAAAAATATTTAAAAATTCGTTTTTTTATATATACAAATAAATCAACACAAAAAGGATACATAAACAAATTATGCAGACCCGTGCAATTTTAAAAGGCGTCAGATTATCTGCCCAAAAAGGTCGCTTAGTTGCCGATTTAATCCGCGGCAAAAAAGTTGATCAAGCGTTAGATATTCTCGCATTCTGCCCTAAAAAAGGCGCAACTATTATTCGCAAAGTTCTTTTATCTGCTATTGCCAACGCCGAGCATAACAACGGTGCAGATATTGATGAATTAAGCGTTCAAACCATTTACGTAGAAAAAGGTACCGTGTTACGTCGCTTCACCGCTCGTGCAAAAGGACGCGGAAATCGTATTTTGAAACCAACTTGCCATATTTATATCACTGTGGCAGACGAAGTTGGTGTTAATAAACCATCCAACAAATAACAAGGAATTTTGAGAAAGAAAATATTATGGGACAAAAAATTCATCCAGTAGGATTTCGTTTAGCAGTCACCAAAGATTGGAATTCTCGTTGGTATGCAAATACCAAAGAATTTCCTTCTATGTTGAAAGAAGATATTAAAGTTCGCGAATATTTAATTCGCAAATTATCTCACGCATCTGTCAGCCGTATTTTGATTGAACGTCCGGCAAAAAATGCACGTATTACTATTTTTTCCGCACGTCCGGGGGTAGTAATAGGTAAAAAAGGCGAGGATATTGAACAACTTCGCACCGATTTACAACGTATTATGGAAATTCCGGTTTACGTTTCTATTGAAGAAGTTCGCCGCCCAGAATTAGACGCTCAACTTATCGCCGATTCTATCGCTCAACAATTAGAAAAACGCGTAATGTTCCGTCGTGCTATGAAACGTGCAATGCAAAATGCTATGCGTTTGGGTGCCAAAGGAATCAAAGTTATGAGTGCTGGTCGTTTAAATGGTGCAGAAATCGCTCGTAGCGAATGGTATCGTGAAGGTCGTGTGCCTTTGCATACTTTGCGTGCCGATATTGATTATGCAACATCAGAGGCCAGAACCACTTATGGAATTATCGGGATTAAAGTTTGGGTTTATAAAGGTGAAATGCCTTCCAAAGCCGAACAAGCCGAAGCATTAAGATCCCCACGTGGCTTTGGTGCTACTTCAACAAATGGCAAAGAACGTGATGCTGATAATCGTCGTGATCGTCCAGCAAATCGCAGAAATCGTCGTGGAGCCGAAAATAAATCCGCAAATTCTCGTGGAAATTCTTCGCGTCGTCGTCAATCAACCGCAACAGCGGCAGAAGTAAATGCAACTGCTGCAGCAACAACAACTGATAATGGAGGTGCCGAATAATGATGCAACCTAATCGCCGTAAATACCGCAAAGAACAAAAAGGCAGAAATGTCGGCTTGGCTACGGTAGGCACAAAAGTTTCTTTCGGAGAATGGGGGCTAAAAGCCACTGGACGCGGTCGTTTGACTGCTCGTCAAATTGAGGCTGCCCGTCGTGCTATGACCCGTCATATTAAACGTGGCGGCCGTATTTGGATTCGTATTTTTCCGGATAAACCGATTTCTAAAAAACCAGCCGAAGTGCGTATGGGGAACGGAAAAGGTAATCCAGAATATTGGGTAGCCGAAATTCAGCCGGGTAAAGTTTTGTATGAAATGGATGGCGTGCCTGAAAGTTTAGCTCGTGAAGCATTCCGTTTGGCATCAGCAAAATTGCCGATTTCTACGACTTTTGTTACTCGGCATTTGGCATAAATTATAATTTTCCACGAGAAATCAGAAAAAATTTTTAATTTTTAATTAAATAAACTATGAACTCAAAAAATAGAGCAAAAGAATTACGCGAAAAAAATATTGATGAGTTAAATACTGAATTGTTAGCGTTGTTAAAAACTCAATTTGGACTGCGTATGCAAAAAGCAACTCAACAGTTATCAAATTTAGCTCAATTATCTCAAACGCGTAAAGATATCGCCCGTGTTCGCACGATTCTTCATCAAAAAAAACAAGCAACGAAAGCAGGTAATTCATAATGAGTAATGCAGAAATTGTAAAAAACCACAAAACTTTGATTGGTCGTGTTGTCAGCGACAAAATGGATAAAACCGTTACCGTTTTAATTGAACGTCGCGTCAAACACCCAGTTTATGGAAAAGTGATGGTGCGTAGCAAAAAATATCACGCCCATAATGAAGATAATTCTGCAAAATCCGGAGATTTGGTGCAAATAGAGGAAACTCGTCCATTGTCTAAAACCAAAACTTGGAATGTCGCCAAAATTTTGGAAAAAGCTGTTATTATTTAATCTATAAAAAATTTCTGCACTTAAAAATGTTGTATTTTTGTTTGTTCGCATTTTTAGGTGTAGAAAAATTTTTTAATTTTTTAATTTTTTAAAAATTTTTAAAAAATTTCAAAAAATTTCAAAAAAAACTAAAAAATTTGTTGCATTAAAAAAATATTTTTGTATAATACGCAACTTATTTTTTATAAACCTTAGCGATTAAAAAATAAAAATTTAATTAAACAAACAATTTTTATTTTTTAATTATTTCTTAAAACCAAGTTTAAGCCCAATATTAACAATTCGGGTGCCAAAACTGACCGATTTTTAATCGGAGTAAGTTGGAGATTTATTTTTAACTATGATTCAGATGCAATCTGTGCTGGATGTTGCCGATAACACAGGCGCACGTTCAGTTATGTGTATCAAGGTTCTTGGCGGATCTCATCGCCGTTATGCAGGAATCGGTGATATCATCAAAGTCAGCGTCAAAGATGCCGCTCCACGTGGTCGTGTCAAAAAAGGCGATGTCTATAATGCTGTCGTCGTAAGAACCGCCAAAGGTGTGCGTCGTCAAGATGGTTCGTTAATTCGCTTTGATGGCAATGCCGCCGTGTTATTGAATAACAAATTAGAACCAATTGGAACGCGTATTTTTGGACCGGTTACTCGCGAATTGAGAACCGAACGCTTTATGAAAATCGTTTCTCTCGCTCCAGAAGTGATTTAATATTTTTCAGCTCAATCAAGTCAAGAAAGGACACAAACGTGAATAAAATCCGTAAAGGCGATGAAGTCATCGTAATTTGTGGCAAAGATAAAGGTCGCAAAGGTATTGTTCAACGTCGCGTTGATGCTGAACACGTAATCGTTGAAGGAATCAATCAAGCCAAAAAACATACCAAAGGCAATCCAATGTTAGGCACAGTTGGCGGAATTATCAACAAAGATATGCCAATTCATATTTCTAACGTTGCCTTGTTTAATTCTGCTACCGGCAAAGCCGATAAAGTCGGAATCAAAACATTAGAAGACGGACGTAAAGTTAGATTTTTCAAATCTAATAATGAATTAGTGCCAGAAATTGATTTCAAAACAATCAAAAAAGTAAAAAATCAAAATCCAGCAACTGCTTAATATTTAATATTAAATTTTGATTTTTAATTTTTAAATCTTTTTACAAAACATATACATAAATAAGTAAAAATGGCTCGTTTACAAGATTTTTATAAAAATACAGTCGTTGCTGCGTTGCAAAAACAATTTGGCTATAAATCTGTGATGGAAGTGCCGCGTATTACCAAAATCACTTTGAATATGGGCGTTGGTGAAGCAGTTGCCGATAAAAAAGTTTTGGAACACGCTCTTGCTGATATGACAAAAATTGCCGGTCAAAAACCAGTAACTACAAAAGCCCGTAAATCTATCGCCGGGTTCAAAATCCGTGAAGGTTATCCTATCGGTTGTATGGTTACTTTACGCGGTGCCAGAATGTTTGAATTTTTGGATCGTTTGATTAGTATTGCACTACCACGCGTTCGTGACTTTCGTGGTATTTCTGCAAAAGGTTTTGACGGTAAAGGCAATTATAATTTGGGTATCAAAGAACAAATTATTTTCCCGGAAATTGAATACGATAAAGTTGATGCTTTGCGTGGTATGAATATCAGCATCACCACAACCGCAAAAACTGATGAAGAAGCAAAAGCTTTGTTATTATCTTTCAAATTTCCTTTTAAAGGATAATTTAAAAGATAATAAAGTAAAGAACAAATTTCCACGAGAAATTATCAAAACTTTTTGAATTTTTATAAATTTTTATAAATTTTTATAAATTAAATATTTATTTTTAATAAACAACACATAAACAAAAATGGCAAAACTTGCATTAATAAATCGTGAAGAAAAACGCCGGGCGTTAGTTGCTAAATTTGCAAACAAACGCGAAGCTTTGCTAAAAGTTATCAACGATAACTCTTTGTCTGATGCAGAACGCTATGAAGCAAGATTAAAATTACAATCGCTTCCACGCAATGCAAATCCGACTCGTTTGCGTAATCGTTGTCAATTAACTGGTCGTCCGCGTGGTGTTTTCCGTAAATTTGGCTTATGTCGCAACAAAATCCGTGAATTGGCTTTTGAAGGTCAAATTCCTGGCGTGATTAAAGCCAGTTGGTAAGTTGTTGGTAATTTTTATTTAGGAGTAATCTAATATTATGGCTATGAGCGATCCTATTGCCGATATGTTAACCCGTATCCGCAACGCACAATTAGTAGGAAAAACTACGGTGGCTATGCCCGGTTCCAAATTAAAGGCAGCCATTGCAAAAGTATTAAAAGACGAAGGTTATATCGACAATTTTGAAGTGCAAAACATTGAAAATAACAAAAAATCTTTGGTTTTGACTTTGAAATATTACGCAGGAAGCCCTGTAATTGAAAAAATTGAACGTGTTTCTCGTCCGGGTTTGCGTATTTACAAATCCTGTGATGAAATTCCTCGCGTTATGAACGGCTTGGGAGTAGCAATTATTTCTACTCCAAAAGGTGTAATGACCGATCGTAAAGCACGTGAAGGAAAAGTCGGTGGCGAAGTTCTTTGCTACGTGGCATAGTATTTTGTTTTCGTTTTTTAATTTTTATTTTTTAATAAATTTATTTTGGAGAATAAATAAAAAATGTCCCGTATAGGTAAAAGTCCCATCGTTGTTCCAGCAGGAGTTGATGTAAAAATTAGTCCAGAAACTATTACCGTTAAAGGTTCTTCTGCCACGTTGAGTATTGCAAATTCTAATGCGGTAAAAGTTGAGTTAAAAGATGGACAAATCAGCGTTTCTGCCGTAGAAAATGCCCCAAATTCTCAAGCAATGTGGGGAACAATGCGTGCTAATTTATTTAATATGATTACCGGCGTAAGCAAAGGTTTTGAGAAAAAATTGCAACTTATCGGCGTTGGTTATCGTGCCCAAGTTCAAGGTAATGCTTTGAATTTAAGTTTAGGTTTTTCACATCCTGTTGTTTATCAACTTCCAGAAGGCATTAAAGCTGAATGCGTTGATAATCAAACCGGTATTATTCTTAAAGGTGCTGATAAACAAAAAATCGGTCAAGTTGCCGCTGAAATCCGTGCTTATCGTAAACCTGAACCTTATAAAGGCAAAGGTGTTCGCTATGCTGATGAAGTGGTAATCATCAAAGAAACCAAGAAAAAATAATAAGTAATTATTTTTTATTATTTTTTATTGTTTTTATTGTTTTTATTGTTTTTATCGTTTTTATATATCCGGTTAAAAATTTAATTTACATACTTACGCGTAAATATATAAAAAACTATAAAAGGAAAAATTTAATATGTTTAACAAAAAACAAGCTCGTTTGCGTCGTGCCGCCAAAGTCAGAGCAAGAATCGCAGATTTGAAAGCAACTCGTTTAACCGTGCATCGTAGCAATGTGCATATGTATGCACAAGTTATCTCCGCTGATGGCAAAGTTTTAGCATCTGCTTCCACTTTGGATAAAGAAACTCGTGCCGTTTTGGAACAAGGCAAAAGTTCTAACGTTGCCGCTGCCGTTGCTGTTGGCAAAGCAATTGCTGAACGTGCATTAAAAGCCGGAGTAACTAACGTTGCTTTTGATCGTTCCGGATTTGCTTATCACGGCAGAGTAAAAGCTTTAGCTGATGCCGCTCGTGAAGCAGGTTTGAAATTCTAAAAAATTCTAAATAAATTTATATTTGATGATTTTCCACGATAAATCTCAAAAAATTTTTAGCAAATCTCGCGGAAAAAATTCAATTTTTAAATCAATTCAATTTAATTTAATCATAGGTTATTGAAAAAATGGCAAGACCTGAAAAAGATAGAAAAAAATCACAATCCGCAGAAGACCGTAATGACGGCTTACGCGAAAAAATGGTCGCAGTAAATCGCGTCACCAAAGTAGTTAAAGGCGGACGTATTCTTGGATTTGCAGCTCTCACCGTTGTCGGTGACGGCGATGGCAAAATCGGAATGGGTAAAGGTAAATCCAAAGAAGTTCCAGTTGCCGTGCAAAAAGCTATGGACGAAGCACGTCGCAATTTAAACAAAGTTTCTTTGAAAAACGGAACCGTTTATCATACCGTTATCGGCAAACACGGTGCCACCAAAGTTATGATTCAACCAGCTCCAGAAGGAACCGGAATCATCGCCGGCGGTGCTATGCGTGCAGTTTTTGAAGTCGCCGGTGTTAGCAACGTTGTTGCCAAAGCTCACGGCTCTACAAATCCTTATAACATCGTTCGTGCAACAATCAACGGCTTAATGCGAGTTCATACTCCAGCTGAAATTGCTGCTAAACGAGGTTTGTCGGTTGAAGAAATTCAATAATAAAACAATAATTTTCCACGAGAAATCGTAAAAATTTTTTGAAAATATATAAAAAATATATAAAAAAGGAACTTTTTATGGCAGATAAAAAAATCAAAGTAACGTTAGTAAAAAGCGTTATCGGCACCAAAAAAGACCATCGTGCAACAGTCACCGGTTTAGGTTTGCGTCGTTTAAATAGTTCTCGTGAATTATTGGATACTCCAGCAATTCGTGGAATGATTCGTAAAATTCAATATTTATTAAAAGTTGAGGAGCAATAATTTATTATGAGCGAAACAACAATGCGTTTAAATACTATCAAACCAGCCGAAGGTGCAACGCATTATAGCAAACGCGTTGGTCGCGGTATTGGTTCCGGTTTAGGCAAAACTTGCGGACGTGGTCACAAAGGTCAAAAATCTCGTGCCGGTGGTTTTCATAAAGTCGGCTTTGAAGGCGGTCAAATGCCTTTATATCGCCGTTTGCCAAAACGTGGCTTCAAATCTTTAACTCGTCGCTTTATCGCTGAATTACGTTTGGATAGCTTTAATTTCATTGAAGCCGAAGATTTCAAAGATAATGCAGATGCAGTAATCAATTTGGCTTTTTTACAAAACATCGGTTTAGTTAAAAACAATACGCTTGGCGTGAAAATCATCGCTTCCGGTGAATTCAAAACCAAAGCAACTTTGACTTTTGATGAAACTCAAATCAAATTCTCTGAAAAAGCTAAACAAGCAGTAATTGCAGCCGGCGGAAAATTTATTCAAAGCGAAGTCAAGAAATTTTTGCCGAAAAAATTTAACGAACAAAAATAATAGGAGTTATCACGTTGGCAAAGAATAAGGAATTAGCTGCAGATTTGGCACGACAAGCGAGTTCCGGCAAATTTGATGATCTAAAACGTCGGTTAATGTTTTTGTTAGGTGCTTTGATTGTCTATCGTATCGGAGCACATATTCCTGTTCCCGGCATAGACCCCAACGTTTTAGCGGATTTATTTAATTCGCAGCAAGGCGGCATTTTGGGAATGTTTAATATGTTTTCTGGTGGTGCTTTATCACGATTTACCATATTTGCATTAGGAATTATGCCGTATATTTCTGCATCAATTATTATGCAGTTGATGACTGTTGCCTCGCCGCAGTTAGAAGCATTAAAAAAAGAAGGTGAAGCTGGACGCCGTAAAATTACACAATACACGCGTTATGGGACGGTTGTTCTTGCGTTATTTCAGGGTTTAGGTATAGCTGTGGCTTTGGAATCACAAGCCGGTTTGGTTAATGAACCCGGATTTTTATTCCGTTTGACTACGGTTTCCACTTTATTAACCGGAACTATGTTTTTAATGTGGCTTGGCGAACAAATCACCGAACGCGGAATTGGCAATGGAATTTCCATTATCATTTTTGCCGGTATCGCTGCCGGTTTGCCGACGGCAATTTTTGGTTTGTTAGAATTAGTCAGCACTGGTTCTATGCATCCTTTGACAGCTTTGGTAATTGGCATTTTGGTAGTTTTGGTTACGGCGTTTGTTGTTTTTGTTGAACGCGGTCAGCGTAAAGTTTTAGTAAATTACGCAAAACGTCAAATCAATAGCAAAATGTATTCCGGCGGACAAAGTTCGCACTTGCCGCTTAAATTAAATATGTCCGGAGTAATTCCGCCGATTTTTGCATCATCAATAATTTTATTTCCGGCTACTTTGGCAGGTTGGTTCGGATCTGGAGATTCTTTGACTTGGTTAAAAGATATTGCTGCTTCATTGTCGCCCGGACAACCGGAGTATGTAATTTTGTATGCCGCAGCAATAGTATTTTTCTGTTTTTTCTATACTGCATTGGTTTTCAATTCCAAAGAAACTGCCGATAATTTAAAGAAAAGCGGAGCTTTTGTTCCGGGAATTCGTCCGGGAGAACAAACTGCAAAATACATAGATAAAATTTTGATGCGTTTGACTTTGGTCGGAGCGGCTTATATAACTTTGGTTTGTTTATTACCAGAATTTTTGATTATCAAATGGAATGTGCCGTTTTATTTTGGTGGAACTTCTTTGCTGATTATTGTGGTAGTAACTATGGATTTTATGTCGCAAGTGCAAGCGTATATAATGTCGCAGCAATACGAAAGTTTATTGAAAAAAGCCAACTTTAAAGGCAATTCGCCATTTGGTAAAAAATAAAAAATAAAAAATAACAAATAAAAAATAAAATATTTAAAAACTAAAAACAATTTGAATTAAAAAATAAAAATATATGGCAAAAGAAGATTATTTAGAAATGCAAGGCGAAATTTTGGAAAATTTGCCTAACGCAACTTTCAAAGTTAAATTAGAAAACGGACATATTGTTCACGGCTTTATTTCTGGCAAAATGCGTATGCATTACATTAGAATTTTGCCCGGTGATAAAGTAACTGTGCAAATGACGCCGTATGATTTATCCAAAGGACGAATTGTATTTCGGTCTAAATAATTTTTATTTTTTGTTGTAATGAAGATTTTCCACGAGAAATCCAAAAATTTTTTTGAAAATCTCGTGGAAAACTTGAAAACTTACAAAATTTTATTGCTTTTTTAGTTTATAATCGCTCGTTTTTAATTATTTTCATTTTTATTCTTATTTTTATTCTTATTCTTATTTTTATTCTTATTTTTAATTTTTTAAAAATTCTTTAACTTTTTTAAATTTCTTAAATTTCTTGAAAGTTTATAAATATGAAAGTTCAACCTTCCGTAAAACGAATTTGTCGTAATTGTAAAGTTATCAGACGCAAAGGCGTAGTTCGCATTATTTGCAAAGATCCTCGCCATAAACAACGTCAAGGTTAATTTTATTGTTATCGCATTTTCAATATTTTTTAATATTTTTTATAACTTAATAAATTTTTAATTTTTAATTCTTAAATCTTAAATCTTAATTTTAATTTGGAGTTAGTATGGCCCGTATAGCAGGGGTAAATATTCCTAATCATCAACACGCAGAAATCGCTTTGACCTCCATTTATGGAATCGGTCGTCCAACAGCTCAAAAAATCTGCGATGCCGCCGGCGTTGTTCGTTCAACAAAAATCAAAGACGTATCTGATGCAGATATGGAAAAACTTCGCGAAGAAGTCGCCAAATATACCGTTGAAGGTGATTTACGTCGTGAAGTTACTATGAACATCAAACGCTTGATGGATTTGGGTTGCTACCGCGGTTTGCGTCATCGTAAAGGTCTGCCTTGTCGCGGACAACGCACTCGCACCAACGCCAGAACCCGTAAAGGTCCTCGTAAAGCAATCGCCGCAGCAAAAAAATAATTAAAAATAATTAAATCTATTTTTTAGGATATATCAAAAAATATGGCTAAAACACCTATTAAAGCTCGTAAAAAAGTTAAAAAGAATGTCGCTGACGGAATTGCTCACGTTCACGCTTCTTTTAACAATACGATTATTACTATTACCGATCGTCAAGGAAATGCTCTATCTTGGGCAACTTCTGGTGGTTCTGGTTTTCGTGGTTCGCGTAAATCTACACCATTTGCCGCTCAGGTTGCCGCTGAAACCGCTGGTAAAGCCGCTATGGAATGTGGCATCAAAAATTTAGAAGTAGAAATCAAAGGACCTGGACCAGGTCGTGAATCTTCGGTTCGTGCATTGAATGCCTTGGGTATTAAAATTACCGCAATTTCTGATGTAACGCCGGTTCCACATAATGGTTGCCGTCCGCCGAAAAAACGCCGTATTTAATAATAATTTTTATATTTTTAAAAATTAAAAATTTCAAAAAATTTTTACGATTTCTCGTGGAAAATTTACATAAATAAAAAATAAAAATCAAAAATTATTATTTTTTACTTCTTACTTTTCACAATATTTCAATATTCAAATACATTTATACATTTTTAAAATTGGAGAACAAGACAAGTGGCTCGTAATTTAGATCCAAAATGTCGTCAATGTCGCCGCGAAGGTGAAAAATTATTCCTCAAAGGCGAAAAATGCTTTTCAGCTAAATGCTCAATAGAACGTCGTGCTTATGCTCCGGGACAACACGGACAACGCTCCGGCTCTCGTTTGTCTGATTACGGTGTGCATCTACGTGCTAAACAAAAAATTCGTCGCATTTATGGCGTTTTAGAAGGTCAGTTTCGTCGTATTTTTGCCGAAGCTGAACGTCGTAAAGGACAAACTGGTGAAAATTTGTTACAACTTTTAGAATCTCGTCTGGATTCAGTTGCTTATCGTATGGGTTTTGGCTCTTCCAGAACCGAAGCTCGTCAAGTTGTTCGTCATAATGGCGTTTTAGTTAATGGCAAACGCGTTAATATTCCTTCTTATTTGGTTAAAGCCGGTGATACCGTGCAATTAACCGAAAAAGCTAAAAATTCTTTGCGTTGCAAAGCCGCTTTGGAAGCAGCCGATTCACGCAACTTCCCAGAATGGGTTTCCGTAGATGTCAAAGAAGCCAAAGGCGTATTTAAAGCAATGCCAGATCGTGCATTATTATCACCAACCTTAAACGAAGGTTTAGTAATTGAGTTGTATTCCAAATAATTTTTAAATAAAAATATAACAACGCAACCATACAAAACTTTTATTTAAGAAAAATTCAAAATTTATTATGCAATACAATGATGAACTTTTAACGCCACGCGTAGTTGATGTCCAAAGCGAATCACCTGTTCAAGCCAAAGTAATTATGGAACCATTTGAACGCGGCTTCGGACATACTTTAGGAAATGCTTTGCGTCGCATTTTACTCTCGTCTATGATTGGCTATGCTCCAACCGAAGTCAGTATTGACGGAATTGTTCACGAATATTCAACCATTGAAGGCGTGCAAGAAGATGTCGTGGATATTTTGTTAAATATCAAAAACGTTGTCTTCAAATTGCATAGTCGCGATGCTGTAACCTTACGTTTGGCAAAATCCGGCGAAGGCGTTGTAACTGCTGCTGATATTGATTTGCCGCACGATGTAGAAATTATTAACCCAGATCAAGTTATCGCACATTTGACTTCCGGCGGACAGTTATCTATGGAAATCAAAGTGGAACAAGGTCGCGGTTATGTGCCGGGCAATGTCAGAAATTTAAACGATGCTTCAAGCAAAACTATCGGTAAATTAGTGTTAGATGCTTCATTTTCGCCGATTAAACGTGTTGCTTATGCAGTGGAAAATGCTAGGGTTGAACAACGCACCGATTTGGATAAACTCATCATTGACATTGAAACTAACGGCGTGATTGAACCAGAAGAGGCAATTCGTGAAGCCGCCAGAATTTTGAGAAGTCAATTAGGAATTTTCTCAGATTTAGACAGCGATGCTCCACAACAAAATGCCGAAAAATCTTTGGGAGCCGATCCGTTGTTTTCGCGTTCAGTTGATGATTTGGAACTTACCGTGCGTTCGGCAAATTGCTTGAAAGCCGAAAATATTTTCTATATCGGCGATTTGATTCAACGCAGTGAAAATGATTTGCTAAAAACTCCTAATTTAGGTCGCAAATCGCTTACTGAAATCAAAGAAGTGTTAGCCGCTCGTGGTTTAGCATTAGGAATGAAATTAGAAAACTGGTCGCCAGAAGATTCAAAAAAATAAACTCTGCACAGCAGGGACGCTTGTATAAAAAGAAAGGATTAACCAATGCGTCACCGTAATGGATTACGAAAATTAAACAGAACCAGTAGCCATCGTTTAGCGATGCTCAAAAATATGGCGGTTTCGTTGATTAAACACGAGGCCATCAAAACAACTTTACCAAAGGCCAAAGAATTACGTCGCGTTGTAGAACGCTTGATAACTTTGGGCAAAAAACCAACTTTGGCAAATCGTCGTTTGGCGTTTGACCGCTTACGTGATCGTCAGGCAGTTGTCAAATTATTCAACGAATTAGGCGTGAGATTTGCCAATCGTCCGGGCGGATATTTGCGTATTTTGAAATGCGGCTTTCGGGTTGGCGATAACGCACCGATGGCATATGTTGAATTGTTAGATCGCCCAGCAGAAGTAGAAGTTGTGGCAGAAGATTCTGCAGAAAAATCAGCAGAATAAAACAAATTCAATTTTAAAATTCAAATTTCAAAATTTTTAAGTTATAAAAAATATTTTCCACGAGATTTTCCAAAAAATTTTTGGGATTTCTCGTGGAAGTTTTTTATTTTTTATTTTGTTCTGCCAACTCCAAAATTTTGATCACCAATTCTTCGTAAGAAATTCCTATTTTTCCGGCTTCCATCGGCACTAACGAATGCGAAGTCATTCCCGGCGATGTGTTGATTTCTAAAAAGTAATGTTTTTTATTGTTATCGCATAAAAAATCTATTCTGCCCCAACCGGTGCCGCCTAACGCCTTAAATGCCTGAACTGCTTCGGCGGAAATCTTGGCGACTTGTTCCGGCGAAAAATCTGGAGCTGGGCATAAATATTCGGTGTCGTCGCGGTTATATTTTGCGTCGTAGTCGTAAAAATCATTTTTGGGAACAATTTTGATAATCGGCAACGCTAAATCTCCCAAAATCCCGATAGAAAATTCTCCGCCGCCCAAAATCGCTTGTTCTACGATAATCAAGTCATCGTGCTGGAACGCAATTTCTATAGCTATTTTTAATTGTTCCAAGTTGTTGGCTTTGTTAATTCCTATAGACGAACCTTCGGTGGCGGGTTTGACAAATACCGGCAGCGATAATTTGCCTATGATTTGCTGATAAGTTTGCTCGTCAAAAGTATCATTTTTGCCGAAAGTTAGCGAGTCCGGCGTTGCTAAACCAGCGGCTTTCCAAATGAGTTTGGTGCGATATTTATCCATACCAATCGCCGAAGTCATCACATTTGGGCCGGTGTAAGGAATTCCCAAAAGTTCCAGAGTGCCTTGAATGCAGCCGTCTTCGCCGTGACGTCCGTGCAGAGCAATAAAAGCGATATCAAAATTTTTGAGTTGGTTTAAATTTTGTTCGGCTGGATCAAATTTTTCGGCGTTGAATCCTTGATTTTTCAGAGCCGTAAGAACGCCATTTCCGCTCAATAAAGAGATTTCACGTTCGCCGGAATTTCCGCCCATCAGGACGGCAATTTTTTTGTTTTTGAGTCAAGATAAATAAGTATAAAAATTGAGAATAAAATTTTTCCACGAGATTTTAAAAATAATTTTTGATTTCTCGTGGAAAAGTTTTTAGTTTTTAGTTTTTAGTTTTTTAGTTTTATGTTTTATTTACTTTCAATAATTTTTTTGATTTCATTAACTATCGGTATTGAACCATAATAGCTTAAATGATTATCATCAAAATAATTAATTTGACCTTGCTTATTAAAAAAATGACAATAATCTTGCTCATCATCACATAATAGTTTATACGGATAGACAAAAAATACATTGTTTGGAACTTTCATATTTTGAGTTTTATCAATAAATTTCTTTAGTTCCAAATGATTTTCTTGTTCACAAAATTTATCTATAAAGATATTTTTAGAAAATTTTCTTAATCTTGATTTTTCACATTGAAAATTAACCTCCCCTGTTGAACCAACTATAATAATTTTACCTGCTTTATATTTGAATAAATTTATTCTATCTTGAATGCTCTTCATTGCAGAATTAAAATCTATATTTAGTGCATTATATAAGTGCCATCGTTGAGGTGTAATTACAGCTAATAGGTTATTGGAGCTATAATCAAAATTTTTTAAGTATTCATTTAATTCATTTATTATCTTTAAACAATAAGTACCGTCTATATTTTTGTTTGTTTCAAATACATGGGAATAATTATTATCTAAAAAACAACCACCGTGAGATATTATGTCTATTCTATAATTTTTGCCAAATACTTTTTCTAGTTCGTATCCTAAATGACTAGCATGACTGTCACCAAATAATAAAATAATATTCTTTGAATTCTTATTTCCTACTATACAAGTTTTAATTAATTTATCACATTTTTTATTGGTGCCTTCTATTATTGGTAAAATACTTAGTGATTTAATAGTCTCTTTATTAACTAAATATCCTAATATACAAATGACAATCATAATCGAACTTAAAAATATTACTTTTTTCTTATTATTTTCTCCAAATCTTAAAGGTGATTCTATAAATTTATAAGTTAAGTATGATAATATAATTGCTGCGATTACTAA
>SFHR01000034.1 GCA_004555545.1 Dechloromonas aromatica (nom. nud.) | reverse complement strand
TATTTTAATATTTTTGAAATATTATAGCACATAATTTTATAAAAATAAAAAATTTTTTCTTTTTTTTCTTAATTTTTAAAATCTGTTATTAACACAAAATGGGAATATTTGGAATTTTTATGGCAGGTGGCTTTATGGCTGGTTTAGGAATCGCACTCGCCGGAGTCCTTGCCGTAGCGAATAAAAAATTATTCGTTTATGAAGATCCTCGCATAGACGAATTAGAAGAATTATTGCCAAAGACAAACTGCGGAGCTTGTGGTTGTGCTGGATGTCGGGCGTTTTCCGAAAAATTAGTCGCCGGACAAGCAACCCCGGCTCAATGCACGGTTAGTTCGCCGGATCAAGTAAAAACCATCGCTTTATATCTTGGCGTAAATGCCGGTTCCATAGACAAAAAAGTCGCTCGTTTGGCTTGTGCTGGTGGTCGTCACGTGGCGTATTTACGAGCAAAATATTCCGGTTATGATTCTTGCCGTGCCGCCGCCGTAGTTTCCGGAGGTGGTAAAGAATGTGCTTGGGGTTGTTTGGGTTTAGCCGATTGTGCCAACGTCTGCGATTTTGGAGCTATTACTATGGACATTCATAGTTTGCCGGTCGTAGATGCTAACAAATGCACGGCTTGTAATGATTGCGTGGAAATCTGCCCGAAAGGTTTATTTTCCTTGCAGCCGATTGTAAATAAATTATGGGTTGCTTGTAAAAATCAAGCCGACGGCGAAACTGCCGAGAAAGCTTGTGAAGTTGCTTGCACTGGATGCGGTCGTTGTGCTGCGGACGCCAAGCCAAATGTTATTCAAATTGTGAATAATTTGGCGGTTATCAATTACGATTTCAACGCCGATGCCGAGCGTTCGGCAACAGAACGTTGTCCGACCGGAGCGATTGTTTGGTGGGAAACGCCGAATAGTTCTAAAAAAGGCACCTCCGCCAAGAAAATTCTGCGGAATGGCGAATTACCGGTGTTGAAATAAAAACAATAAAAACAATAAAAACAATAAAAACAAATTTCCACGAGAAATCTCAAAAAATTTTTGGGAAATCTCGTGGAAATTTTTTATTTTTAAATTCCGCTAATTGTTGCGATTCCGTGACCTCCGGCGGTTTTGATGTTTTCCAAATCTTTCTGCAATGAAAGTCCTCCCAAAGCAAAAATCGGAGTTGTCGCAAAATTTTTCACGAGATTTTTAAAATTTTTTATACCCAAAGTCGCTTCCGCAGAAATCTCCGGATGCGTTTTAGTTGGAAAAATCGGACTCAAAAAAGCGTAATCAATGATTGTCTGATTTTGATTTTGCCGCTGATTGATTTCTTTGATTTTTGCCAAATCTTCCGCCGTATGCGTAGAAACTCCGAGCCATAACAGCGAATATTTTTGTTTGATTTCTGGCAGAGAATTTTGATGATTTATAAAAAAATCGGAACTCAAATGGGCGGAAATGCTGAAATTTTGCGGAATCTGCGAAAATAATTGCAAATCTTGCTCGTTAGAAATATTTATGGAAAAAATGATATTTTCCAACAAATTAAGGCGTTGTAATTGCTGATAAAAATCTTGGAGTTTGCGAATTTTTTCGCCAAAAATTTTTGTAGATTTCTCGCGGAAAATTATCAAAAATTGTTGATTTTGTTGATTTTTCAAATTTTCTAAAAATGCAATTATTTTGTCAGCGGAATTCTCGCAAATCAGAGCGATTTCCGGCAATGCCAACGCTTTGATGATTTCAAAATTTGCCGGTAATAATGGCGAAACTGTTGGCTGCAAAAATTCTTTAGATTGCCAACTCAACGCTTGATGTTCAGCGTTTTCCAGCGTTATTTCTCCTTGCCATTGACTAATCCGGAAAAAATGCAATTTCACGGCGGCGTGAGGATAGACAAAATCCTTACAAAACCAGAAATAAGTTTTTTTGCGATTGATTGTTATTTTTAATTCTTCGGATAATTCGCGACAAATTGCATCTAACGGCGTTTCATTTGGCTCTATTTTGCCGCCCGGAAATTCCCAAAAATTTTCGCAGATTTTGCCTTTTGGTCGCTGACAAAGCAAATACTGATTATTTTGCTCCAAAATTCCAGCGACTACGCCGATTTGCTTATTCGCTTTCTTGGTTTGCATTTGCATTTGCATAAGCGTAATTTGGGTTATTTTTGCAAAATTCTATAATTCTCGGCGGAATGCCGGTTTTATCTAAATAATCACAAAAATCTTGCAAACGTTGTGGCGTTCCGATGTCTAACCAAAAGCCGTCACAGAATTCTCCGTATAAACGCTGTTCGGCTAATGCTTGGACAAATAATTTGTTGAGTTTTAATGGATATCTCGGATTAACACCATCAAAGAATTTTGGCGTAAAAATTCCGATTCCGGAATATGTATAACTTTTTTGATTGTCAGAAATTTCTACATTTTCAGAGTTTTCAGAGTTTTCGGCGTTTTCGGCATTTTCAACTTTTTCAAAACGATTTGGAATTGCTTGTAATTTGCCGTTTTCCGCCAGATAAAAATCGCCGTTTGGATTATGTTCCGGATTTTTCACTAATAACAAAGCCGCCTCGCCGGGCTGTAATTTCTCGGCGAATTTGGCGTAAAATTTTTCAAAATCGGCTTCCAAAAAGGCGTCGCTGGAAACTACAAAAAACGGAGCATTTTCGCTATTTCCGTTATTTTCGTTGATTAGCGGAAGTGCTTTGGCGATTCCACTTGCGGTTTCTAACGCACGTGGTTGTTCGGAAGATAAATTTACTTTTTTCACGCCCAAATTTGCGAATACCGAATCGCCATTTTTACGGAAATATTTATAAAAAACTTCTTCCAAATGCGAAACATTTATCACAAAATTTTCTACGCCAAAACGCGTGAATTTTTCAATTTGATAGCCGATTAACGGAAATCCTTTGGCTAATAATAACGGCTTTGGAATAACGTCCGTCAAAGGTTGCATACGCTGACCGCGTCCGGCAGCCAAAATCATTACAACTGGTTTATTCATATTTAATAACTTTTAAATTTTTAAAATTCTTTTGCTTTTTGATTTTTTTGATTTTTTTGATTTTTTTGATTTTTTTGATTTTTTTGATTTTAAAAAATAAAATGAAAAAATAAAAATTTAGAGAGAATGAAAATGTTAGAAAAAATCTTAACTCCCGAACATATTTTTTTGGATTTGCTTTTAAGTAGCAAAAAACGCGTCTTAGAGAAAATCAGCAGTTTGTTAGAAACTGAATTAAATTTATCTCGTCGCATTATCTTTGATGCCTTTTTTGTCCGCGAAAAATTAGGAACCACTGGAATCGGTGGCGGAATTGCAATTCCTCACGCCAGAATTCACGGTTTGGAAGAAGCTATCTGCGTTTTTATCCGCTTGGAAAAATCTTTGAGTTTTCAAGCCATTGACAACAAGCCCGTAGATTTATTATTCGCCTTATTAGTCCCAGAAGATTGTAGCGAAATGCACTTGCAATTATTGTCCGAACTCGCCACTAAATTTTCCAAAGAAAATTTTACGAATTCGCTCCGTTTAGCAAAAGATAAACAGCGAGTAATGGAATTATTTGCAATGAATTAAACAATAAAAATAAAAATAAAAATAAATTTTTTCCACGAGATTTCCCAAAAATTTTTTGAGATTTCTCGTGGAAATTTTGTTTTTTAATATTTTTATTTAATTTTTAATTTTTAATTTTTAATTTTTTAAATATACATTCCGCCGTTGCAATGAATAGTCGTTCCGGTTATGTAAGCGGCATTTTCGGATGCTAAAAAAATCACCGCATCAGCGATATCATCCGGCGTTCCAGCACGTCCGAGCGGAATATTTTTTACCATTTCCGCACGTTGCTCTTCTGATAATTTATTCGTCATATCCCTAATTCACGGGCTAATGATTTTGTCAAGCCAATAACTCCGGCTTTGGCGGCACAATAATTTGCCTGTCCGGCATTTCCGGAAAAGGCAACAACTGAACTGATATTGATAATTCTGCCGAAACGTTCCTTCATCATAGGACGCACCACACTTTTACACAATTTGAAAATCGGCGACAAATTCGTATTTATCACATTATCCCACTGTTCGTCAGACATACGCATAAAAAGATTGTCCTGCGTAATTCCTGCGTTATTTACCAAAATAGAAATATTTCCATAAGTTTTGCTAATGAAATCTATCACTGTTTGAATATTTTGACTATCAGCGACATCAAGTTTTACGCCGCAACCTTTGAAATTATTTTGCTGCAAATATTGCGAAATTGCCTCCGCACCGGAATCGCTGGTAGCAGTGCCGATAACAGTTGCATTATTTTGAGCGAATTGTTGCAAAATTGCTTTGCCGATTCCGCGTGATGCTCCGGTGATTAAAACAATTTTGTTATCAAAAAAATTGCTATTGATTTTCATAATTTTTAAATTTTTATAAATTTTTATAAATTTCTATAAATTTCTATAAATTTCTATAAATTTTTCCACGAGAAATCCAAAAATTTTTTTGAAAATCTCGTGGAAATTTTTTTAATTATTTTGAGTTATTTTTTATTGCTATTTCTTATAAAGCAGCAACCAAAGCCGGAACAGCTTCGTTCAAATCTGCTTCCAAGAAGTAATCAGCAATACCAGCAATCGGAGCTTCTGGGTCTTTGTTGATAGCAACGATAACTTTGGAATCTTTCATACCTGCCAAGTGTTGGATCGCTCCAGAAATACCAACGGCAATATACAACTGCGGAGCAACCGTAGTTCCGGTTTGACCAACTTGATAAGTTGCATCTGGAACATAACCGGCATCAACGGCTGCACGGGAAGCTCCCAAAGCACCGCCGAGTTTTTTGGCCAACGGATGCATAATCTTGACATAGTTATCAGCACTACCAACGCCACGTCCGCCGGAACATACAATTTTTGCTCCTGCGAGTGCTGGGAAGTCAGAACCAGCTGCCAAATCACGAGAAACTAATTTGCTTACGCCTAAATCAGCAGCAGCATTTACGTTCTCAACAGCAGCAGAACCGCCGGTAGCAGCAGCGTCAAAAGCGGTGGTTGCTACGGTGATAACTTTTTTGGCGTCCGAAGATTTGACTGTTGCCAAAGCAGCACCGGAATAAATGGAACGCACAAAAGTATCAGCGGCTTCAACTTTAATAATGCTGGAAATTTGTGCTACATCTAACAAAGCGGCAACGCGTGGAGCAACTTCTTTACCGAAAGGCGTTGCCGGAGCCAAAATTGCGTCGTATTCACCGGCGATAGATTTAACTAATTCAGCTAAATTTTCTGGCAATAAATCTTTATAAATAGCGTTATCAGCAACTTTAACTTTAGCAACTCCGGCGATTTGTTTGGCTGCATCAGCAACGGCACCGCAACCAGCACCGGCAACTAATACGTGAATATCGCCACCGATTTTGCTTGCAGCAGCAACGGTATTCAAAGTTGAACCTTTCAAGGCAGCATTATCGTGTTCTGCAATTACGAGAATAGTCATAATATAAAAATCCTTTTCTAATTAGATTAAATAATTAAATTATTAAATTATTAAATTAAATAACTTTGGCTTCGTTTTTGAGTTTATCTACTAATGTTGCAACATCAGGAACTTTGATACCAGCGGAACGTTTTGGTGGTTCGCTAACTTTGGAGACGCTCAAACGTGGAGCAACATCAACGCCATAAGTTTTGACCTCCAAAGGTTTTTTCTTGGCTTTCATAATGTCTGGCAATTTTGGCAAACGAGCTTCGTTTAATTTGTCAGATGCGGTAATCACTGCTGGAGTGGTTAATTCTACGGTTTCTTTACCGCCGTCAATAACTTTGGTGACTTTTACGGAACCTGCTCCGGCTTCCACTGCACAAGCAGAATAAGCTTGAGGACGACCTAATAAAGCGGCTAACATTTGACCAACTTGAGCCGAATCATCATCAATGGCTTGATTACCGGTAATAATCAAATCTGGATTTTCTTCTTTGCAAACTTCGGCGAGCAATTTAGCAACTGCTAATGGTTGCAAATTTGCTGCTGCATCAACGCGAATTGCACGGTCTGCACCCATAGCCAAAGCGGTGCGGAGTTGTTCGTCGGCTTTTGCATCGCCGATTGTTACGGCAACAACTTCTTTGGCTTTGCCTTTTTCTTTGAGGCGAATCGCTTCTTCAACAGCGATATCATCAAAAGGATTGATGCTCATTTTGGCGTTTGCCAAATCTACATCGGTGCCATCGGCTTTGACGCGAACACGAACGTTGTAATCAACAACACGTTTAACAGGAACAAGAACTTTCACGTATGTCTCCTCAATAGTTAAAGTTAAAAATTAAAAAAAATATTTGAATAAATTAAATTGAATTGAATTTTTTAAATTTTTGAAAATTTTGAAATTTTGAAATTTTTATTTCAAAAAACTTTGCAAATTTTATATTTTTCTATTCGTATTTTTTACAAATTTTGGAAATTTGAAAGATTTTTGCGAACTTTTTGCAAAATTTTTGAAATATTTTAAAGATTTTTCAATATTTTTGAAATATTTCAAAAAAAATTTAAAAATTTTTGAAAAATTTTTAAAAAAATTGAACTTTTATGAAAGTTTATAAATTTTTTTATAAATTTTCCACGAGAAATTGCAGAAAATTTTTGAAAAATCTCGTGGAATTTTTTGTTTTTTATTGATTTAACAAAGAATTAAAAATTCCTTCATTTAGTTCGCCTTTGACATATTGCATTTTTTGGCAATTAAAATGCTTATCAAAAAAGTCAAAGATAGCAGAAAAAATAGCCAAACTACCGATAAAAATATTTTGATGTTTAGTTTTAAATTCTTGTAGATTTTCTGGATGTTTAAGTAGAAAATCAATCAAATTATTCAAATCATTATGTTGAATTATATTGTGAGAATCTGCATAATAAAAATGTTTGTTTAATACATTATTTATGCGTCTGGCACTTCCGGAAGTAACAAAAATAGTTTCCAAATTAGTATTATTATTTTTATAATAATTTTGTAAATTAGTATTTTGATTGAAAATATCCAAGATTTGTTGTTTTGCTTCCAAAATATTATCATTAAATAATTGAGTATAAGTCAGACAACCAATATTAAAAGATTGCGAAAAAACTATGTGTTTATTTTGAATAAATATAATTTCCGTAGAACCGCCACCAATGTCAATTACGGCATTTAATTGATTTGCGTTTGTAATATTTTTAGCAATACTTTGATAAATAAATTGAGCTTCTTGTTCGCCGGAAATTACGTGAATATTGTTATTTAAAATACTTTGAAATTTATCTAAAATTTGGGTTTTATTTTTGGCAATACGTAGCGGTTGAGTTGCAATTATAGATACATTGTTTTCCGAAATTTTATGTTCAGCTAATCGCTTTTTGAACAATAATAAAGCATTTTCAGCCCGTTTGAGAATATCATCAGAAATAATCAAAGAAGGAAATAAATTTAATGCTAACTGCACGATAATTTTTTCAGTAAAAATAATATTGACTTGCTGATTTTTTTTATCTACTTCGGCAATATGCAGTTGAAAATTATTAGAACCAATATCAATGGCAGCAAACAAATTTTTATTAGTATTTTTTTTCATAATCTTTATTTCCTTAACTTTTATATAAAACGTAAATTAAATTTTTTCCACGAGAAATCTAAAAATTTTTTTGAAAATCTCGTGGAAAATTTTATTTTTATTTTTATTTTTATTTTGGTTTTTTGTTATTCCAATTATCTTTTAACGTAACCGTGCGATTGAAAACTAATTCTTTTTGAGTATTTTGATTTTGATCCAAAACAAAATATCCGTGCCGCTCAAATTGATAGCAAATATTTTCAGAAAACTCGCTGGGTTCAACAAACGCCGTAATACTTTGTTTAGCATTCGGATTGATTTGCGAAATAAAATCGTCGCCGGGAATTTCTGTATTAAATAAGCGGTCGTATAAATTGATTTGGGCTTTCACCGCCGTTTTTGCAGATAACCAATGAATATTGCCTTTGACTTTAATGCTGTCGGCTCCGGCGGTTCCGGATTTGGTTTCCGGGAAATAATTTGCATAAACTGCCGTGATTTTTCCGGTTTGTGGATCTTTATCAAAGCCGGTGCATTCTATGATATAAGCGTATTTCAAACGCACTTTATTTCCTACAAACAAGCGGCGAAATCCTTTGGAAGGCGTTTCCATAAAATCGTCGCTTTCAATCCAAATTTCTTTGGTGAGCGGTAAAGTTCTTTCGCCGAATTCCGATTTTTGCGGATGATTTGCGACTGTGCAATTTTCAGAAAAATTTTCCTCATTCTCGTGGAAATTTTGAATTATCAATTTCAACGGCGATAAAACAGCGATTTTGCGTGGCGAAGATTCGTTCAAAACTTCACGCTGACAATCTTCAAAAATTGAATAATTGATTAGCGAATCTGATTTGCTAACGCCAATGCGATCTATAAATAATTTGATGCCTTCTGGCGAATAACCACGCCGTTTTGCTCCTGCCAAAGTTGGCAAACGTGGGTCGTCCCAGCCGTCTACGTGCTTTTCGCTGACCAACTGAATTAGTTTGCGTTTTGATAAAACCACATGCGATAAATTCAAGCGTGAAAATTCATATTGTTTTGGCAACGGCGTTTGGAGCAATCCACCAGCGGCCAAATGTTCTAACAACCAATCATAAAACGGACGCTGATCTTCAAATTCCAAAGTGCAAATGCTATGCGTGATACATTCCAAGGCGTCCTCAATCGGATGAGCGAACGTATACATAGGATAAACGCAATATTTATCTCCTGTATTATGGTGAGTTGCGTGGCGAATTCTATAAATTGCCGGATCGCGTAAATTGATATTTGGAGAAGCCATATCAATTTTTGCACGTAAAACGTGTTGTCCATCAGCGAATTTTCCGGCTTTCATATCGGCGAATAGTTGTAAATTTTCTTCTACGCTACGATCTCTGAACGGCGAATTTTTACCAACTTCGGTGAGCGTTCCACGATTTTTCCGCATTTCTTCGGCTGTTTGTGAATCCACATACGCCAAATTATTTTTAATCAAATATTCGGCACAGGTTAGCATTTTTTCAAAATAGTTGGAGGCAAAATATTCATTGTTATGCCAATTTCCGCCAAGCCATTTGACGCTTTCTTTGATGGAACGCACATAAATATCGTCTTCTTTTTCTGGATTTGTGTCGTCAAAACGCAGATGGCAAACGCCGCCGAAATCGTTGGCGAGTCCAAAGTTCAGCAAGATAGATTTTGCATGTCCAAGATGTAAAAAGCCATTTGGTTCGGGCGGAAAGCGTGTGCGAATTTTAGCGGCATCTAAATCGGCGGCATTTTGTTGTTCGGCAAAATCAGGCTGTCCGCACCAACGGCGATTTTGGAATTTATGTTCGGCAAGATCTTTTTCAATGATATTGCGGATAAAATTTTTGATTTCTTTGGTTTCGTTATTTTTATTTTCGGTGTTATTATTCATTGAATTAAATTTTTAAATTTTTTTAAATTTTTTTAAATTTTTTTAAATTTTTTTGATTTTTGTTTATTTTTTGAAAATATATAAAAATTTTCCACGAGATTTTCAAAAAAATTTTTAGATTTCTCGTGGAAAAATTGTTTTTTTATTTTTTACTTTTTATTTTTTATTTTATGCTTGAATTACATATTCGGATAATTCGGACCACCGCCACCTTCTGGAACTGTCCAGTTGATGTTTTGCGTAGGATCTTTGATATCGCAAGTTTTGCAATGTAAGCAGTTTTGCGAATTGATTTGCAAACGCGGTTTGCCTTCTTCTTCGCCCAAGATTTCATAAACCCCAGCCGGACAATAACGAGTTTCTGGCGAACCAAATTTATCGTAATTGACATTGATGGCAACAGATTCATCTTTGAGTTTCAAGTGGCAAGGTTGTCCATCGCGATGATTTGTGGAAGACAAATAAACTGACGACAAGCGGTCAAAACTGATTACGCCATCTGGTTTTGGGTATTCAATTTTTGGATATTTTGCTTTATTTTCCAAAGCCGAATGATCGTCGTGATGGTGCATAGTCCAAGGAGCTTTGCCGCGAAATAAATAAGTATCTATTGCGGACAAAACTAAACCCGGCCATAAACCCCAGTGGAATGACGGACGAATATTTCTGACAGTATATAACTCATCCCACATCCACGATTGTTTTAATTTGTCGGAGTATTCTGTGACTTCGCTACCGGCATTTTCTTTGTTGATATGTTCAAAAATTGCTTCGGCCGCAACAAGACCAGATTTCATACACATATGAGTTCCTTTTACTTTTGGAACGTTCAAAAATCCTGCGGTATCACCAATTAACACGCCGCCAGGGAATGTTAATTTTGGCACGGCTTGATAACCACCTTCTACTAATGCTCTGGCACCGTAAGAAATACGACGTCCGCCTTCTAAATATTTGCGAATCGCTGGGTGAGTTTTATAGCGTTGGAATTCTTCAAATGGAGAAATCCACGGATTTTTATAATCCAAACCGATAACAAAACCGATGGCTAATTGATTATTTTCAAAATGATAGAAAAATGAACCGCCGTAAGTATCGTTACTCAAAGGCCAACCGATTGTGTGCATAATCAAACCTTCTTGATGATTTTCCGGTTTAATTTCCCATAATTCTTTGATGCCGATACCGTAGGTTTCTGGATCGCAGTTGGCACGTAAATTAAATTTTTCCATCAAAGTTTTTGTCAAAGAACCACGACAACCTTCGGCAAAAATAGTTTGTTTTGCCAACAATTCCATACCCGGATAAAAATCGTCAGTTGGATTGCCTTCTTTGTCTAAACCCATTGGAGCAGTGGCAACGCCTTTGACGGAACCATCGTCGTTGTATAAAACTTCATAAGCGGCGGTTTCTGGGAATATTTCTACGCCCAACGCTTCGGCTTGTTCGCCTAACCAACGGCAGAAATTACCCAAGCTGATGATATAATTGCCGTGATTAGCCATAGTTGGCGGAGTTGGTAATTTTAAGGAACCGCGTTCGGTTAGGAATAAGAATTTATCTTCACCAGCTGGGACGTTCAATGGAGCACCGCGTTCTTTCCAATCAGGAAATAATTCATTTAAAGTGCGTGGTTCTAAAACAGCACCGGATAAAATATGGGCTCCGATTCCGTTGCCTTTTTCTAATAAGCAAACAGAAATTTCTTTACCTTCTTTTTCGGCTAGTTGTTTTAATTTGATTGCTGCGGTCAAACCAGATGGGCCGCCACCGACAATAACGACGTCATATTCCATTACGTCATCGCGTTGAAATATTGGCATAAAAATAACTCCTATAATGTTGTCATCAAGTTTTCAAGTTTATAAGTTAGTTAAAAAATAAATATTTTATAAATATTTCAAAAAAAGTTTCCAAAAAAATATTTCAAAAGAAAAAGGAATATTTCAAAAATACTTCAAAAACATTTCAAAAATATTTCAAAAATCTTACGAAAATATTTAGTTTTTAATAAATTTAATAAAAAATAAAAATACTGGCGTTATTTTATTTAATTTTTTATAGTTTTTTCCACGAGATTTGTAAAAATTTTTTGGATTTCTCGTGGAAAATGTTCAAAAATGTTTGCAAATATTTATAAATTGCTTATAACTTTTATAAATTTATAAATTTATAAATTTATAAATTCATAAATTTATAAATTATTTAATTTATAAGTTATATAAGTTATAATATTGCGTGAAAAATTTGCAAAATTTTTTATTCAACTATTTTTTTTAAAATCTTAAATCTTTAATTTAATTTATATATATATAAACTATGACACAAGAAACTAACCAAAACCAAAAACCTGACTTTATGCAATCCGCTATGCAATTTATGCAAGCCGGTCAATCTATGATGCAACAATTTTTCGGTGCATTAGGCAAAGTTGGCAATTTGGCTCAATCCATTCAAAAACCAGCCGACGAAGCCCAAGCATTCGGTGCTTTGCAACAAGAATATGCTCAAAAACAATTGGAATTATGGCAATCCATTATGCAAAAACAACAAGGCAAAGAAGCAAGTTTTGCCGTAGTTCCTCCAAAAGGCGATAATCGCTTCAAAGACGAAGCTTGGCACAAAAATCCTTTCTATGATTATTTGCATCAAGCATATTTGTTAAATGTAGAAATGTTAAATCGCGTTGTGGATAGCATTCCTACAAAAGATGAAGCTGCGCGTCAAAAAATTCACTTTTTAGCAAGTCAAATTTGCGATGCTTTCTCTCCATCTAACTTTGCTGCTACAAATCCAGAATTCATTGAAAAAGCAATGGAAACCAACGGTCAAAGCATTACCGATGGCATTAACAACTTGCTCAACGATATGAAAAAAGGCCGTATTTCTATGACCGACGAATCAGCTTTTGAAATCGGCAAAAACTTGGCAACAACTGAAGGTAGCGTCATTTATCAAAATGAAGTAATGCAGTTAATCCAATATAAACCGCTCACCGAAAAAGTTGGTAGCCGTCCTATGTTAGTTATTCCGCCAAGCATCAACAAATACTATATTATGGATTTGGGTCCAGATAATTCCTTAATTCGTTATATGCTTGAACAAGGAAATAATGTTTTCTTGATTTCTTGGGTTAATCCAACTGATCCTCAATGTAAATTGACTTTTGATAACTTTATTGAAAATGGTATCATCAAAGCCGCTCATATCGTTCAAGAAGTTACCGGTAGCAAAGATATGAATATGCACGGATTCTGCGTCGGCGGTGCTATGACTTGTATCGCTTTGGCTGTTATGAAAGCTCGTGGAGAAAATCCTGCCGCTTCTTTAACTTTATTGACCACAATGTTAGATTACTCTGACACCGGCGATATCGGTTTATTGATTGACTCTGCTTTCTTGGCTTCTTTGGATGCCAAAGTTGGCAAAGGTGGTCTGCACGAAGCCAAAACCTTGCAAAGTACTTTCTCTTTCTTGAAACCAAACGAATTAGTTTGGAATTACGTCGTAAGCAATTACTTAAAAGGTCAAAAACCAACTGCCTTTGATATTTTGTATTGGAACTCTGATTCTACCAATATGTCTGGCCCATTTGCTTGTTGGTATATCCGCAACTTGTATTTCAACAACTCCTTACGCGTTCCGGGCAAATTGACCGTTTGTGGCGAAAGAGTTGATTTAGGTCGCATTGATTGCCCAGCTTATATTTTCGCTGCACAAACTGACCATATCGTTAAATGGACTGCTGCTTATCAAAGCACACGTTTATTGGGTGGCAAAATGCGTTTTGTTTTGGGTGCTTCTGGTCACGTTGCCGGAACTATCAACCCAGCCAAAAAAGACAAACGTTCTTACTGGACTAACGATAACCTCAAAGAAGATGCAGATAGCTGGTTAAGTTCTGCCACCGAAAACAAAGGTTCTTGGTGGAAAGATTGGGCTGCTTGGAATAAAGAATTCTTGGGCAAAGAAGTTCCAGCTCCAAAAACTTACGGTAATGCACAATACCGCGTTATTGAAGCCGCTCCGGGTTCTTATGTAAAAGTTCGTGCAGTTTAATTTTTGAATTTTGTTAAATCACAAATTAAATAACACAAATAAAACATAAAAAATATTTTTCCACGAGAAATTCCAAAAATTTTTTGGAAAATCTCGTGGAAAAATTATAATTTCTCCCTATGATTAAAGTAAATTTTTTACAGTTGATTTGTCGTGATTTGAAATTAGCATTTCGGCAAGTCGGCGATATTTTTAGCGTTTTATTTTTCTTTATTATTGTTGTCAGTTTGTTCCCGTTAGGAATTGGTGCAGATTTAGATTTGCTCAAAAAAATTGCTGCCGGAATTATTTGGGTTGCTGCCTTGCTTTCTACGATGTTATCGCTGAATAAATTATTTGCTAACGATTTTGCGGATGGCTCATTAGAGCAGTTAATGTTATTGCCGGTGCCACTGTCGTTAGTGGTATTTTCCAAAATTTTGGCACATTGGATTATTTCTGGGCTGCCATTGGCGATATTCTCGCCGATTTTGGGAATTCAATTTAATTTATCTGGCGAAGAATTATGGGTTTTAATTTTATCTTTGTTATTGGGAACTCCGGCGTTATCAGCCATCGGAGCAATTGGTTCAGCTTTGACGATCGGCTTAAAAAGCAGTAGCGTTTTGTTATCGCTGCTGATTTTGCCCTTATACATTCCGATTTTGATTTTTGGCTCCGGTGCCATAGATTCCGCAATTTCCGGAATGGAATATTCGGCACATTTATCGTTGATTTTAGCGATTACGTTATCAAGTTTATTTTTATCACCATTTGCCGCCGCAATGGCAATTCGCACGTCTATGGAATAAAAAAATAAAAAAATAAAAAATAAAAAAATAAAACAAAAATTTCCACGAGAAATCAAAAATTTTTTCAAAAAATTTTTTCAAAAAATTTTTTTAAAATCTCGTGGAAAATATTTTTAACAATATCAGCAAACAAAACAAACAGAAAAATTGTGATAGTTTCACTTGGTTTAAATCATCATACCGCTCCGCTACAAATTCGCGAACACGTAGCATTTGGACCGGAAAAAATCTCCGC
This sequence comes from Dechloromonas aromatica (nom. nud.), assembly GCA_004555545.1. Taxonomy (GTDB): domain Bacteria; phylum Pseudomonadota; class Gammaproteobacteria; order Burkholderiales; family Rhodocyclaceae; genus SFHR01. Next base: position 7,065 of record SFHR01000034.1, on the reverse strand, counting down.
TGCTTTGGCGAGTATCTTACAAAATCACGCATCTGAAGCCGTGATTTTATCTACTTGCAATCGCACGGAAATTTATATAAACGCAAATTCAGATTTGCCTCTCCAAACCATCAAAAATAATTTGACGCAATGGTTAGTAAATTTTCATAAGCTGTCGCAAGATGAAGCCAACACAATTCAGCCGTATTTGCAAATTTATGATACCGAGCAAACTATTTTGCATATTTTTCGGGTGATTTCCGGTTTAGAATCAATGGTTTTAGGCGAGGCTCAAATTGTCGGACAAATCAAAACAGCGTTGAGATTTTCGCAAGAAAATTCCGCCGTTGGAGGCATTTTATATTCCTTGTTTCAACGAGCTTTCACGGTTGCCAAAGAAGTCCGCACACAAACAGAAATCGGAGCAAATATTGTTTCTATGGCGGCCGCCGGAGTTCATCTTGCAGAACGCTTGTTTGATAGTTTGCAAAATCAAAAAATTTTGTTTATCGGAGCCGGTGAAATGATTGATAATTGTGCCGCTCATTTTTGTGCCAAACAGCCACAATCGGTGACTTTTGCAAATCGCACATTATATAAAGCCCAAGTTTTGGCAGAAAAATATAAACAAAATGCCAATCAAAATAAAGCGATAACTTTAAATGAGATTTCCGAAATTTTATATCAGCACGATATTGTGATTTCTTGCACGGCTGCTCCGTTGCCGATTATCGGGCTTGGTTTGGTAGAAACGGCTATCAAAAAACGCAAACATAAACCGATTTTTATGGTTGATTTGGCGGTGCCTCGCGACATTGAGAGCGAAATCGCCGATTTGGACGACGTTTTTTTATATACAGTTGATGATTTATCGCAAATTGTCAATCAAGGCAGAGAAGCACGGCAACAAGCCGTAGAAAAAGCCGAAATTATCGTCAAAAAAAATGTTGAGGAATTTTTATTTTGGCTGAAAAATCGTAATCAATCTGTTCCGTTGATTAAGCAAATCCGCGAAAACGCCGAAAAAATCAGAGTTGCAGAACTTGAATACGCCACAAAATTATTAAAAAACAAAATTTTTAATAACCAAAATCAAGATAAAAAAAATCAACAAATTTTCCACGAGAATTCGGAAAAAATTTTTGAAAATCTCGTGGAAATCTTGCAGACGTTATCAAAACGTCTTACCAATAAATTTTTGAACGCTCCAAGTCAAGCTTTACAAAAACAAAATAGCAATAATTTTGATGCGAATAATTGTGAAGATTTTGTAAAAACAATTTTTGGAATTAAATAGTCGCAAAAATTTAATTTATAACTCAAATGGGCTTTTCTTACGCAAATCTTCCATATCGTGTTCTTCTCTATAAATATTTATGCGTTCTTGAAAATCTTCAAAACTAACTTTGAAATACGCCGCCATTTCTTCGCTTGGTTTCATATTTTTGGCTTTAGTGCCTAATTTTTCTTCCAAGACGGTTTCCGGCACCAATAATTTGAGTGCAAAAGTTCTTGCCATATGTTCTTCGGCACGACGCGGATGCAAGTTTTCAATGGATTGCACGTAAGCTGTTTTAGAACCAACATTTTGAAAAGAAAATTTCATACCTTCCGGATATAAAATATTGCAGATTCCACAGGCAACAACCATACGTTTTTGTTCGTCCGGCAATGCTGGATTGATAATAATGCGATAACCTGTTGCTTTGCCGGTGGTTTGGGCACCCAACGGACGCAAATAACCTTCCAAGCCGTCATATTTATTCAATTCCAAGTTAGCAAAAACTTCGGCGCCTAAACGCCAAGCCAAGCTAACCGGTTCAACCGGAATGCTTTTATCGGTGAATTTTTCAAAAATTTCTAAGGCGTTTGGGGTTTTATCTTTGTTACTCATAATAAAAAAACCTTTGCTTTAATTTTTATTTTTATTTTTATTTTGATTTTTATTTGTATTTTGTATTTTGTATTTTGTTTGTATTTATTATTTTGCGTATTTTATATTTCTTATTTTTTTAAACTTTGAATAAAAGTTAATATTTGTTGCAAATTTTGCGTTTGTTGCATATTTGGTAAGCAATTTAAAATCCGTTTGCCATAATTTTTTGTTAATAATCGTGGGTCAGCAATCATTAAAACGCCTTTATCATTTTCTCCACGTATTAGACGTCCAACGCCTTGTTTTAAACTAATAATTGCTTGAGGTATTTGTATTTCATTAAATGAGTTTTTGTTATTTGCTTGTAATAATCTTTCTTTGCCTTTCAAAATAGGATCATCAGGAATAGCAAAAGGTATTTTGTCAATTATCACACAAGACAAAGCAGCTCCGACTATATCAACTCCTTCCCAAAAACTCATAGTAGCAATTAAAACCGCTTGACGTTTATGTTTATGTTGATTAACAAAAGAAGTTAGTAATTGATTTTTGGAGCATTCTCCTTGTTTATATAAAACTAATTTTTCGCTATCAATTTTTGCTTTAATACTTGCATTATTTGATAATAAATAATGTATTTTATCAACGGCAGTTTTGCTGGTGCAAAGTATAAAAGTTCCACCGTGAATATTACTTAATTCATTTAAAATTGGTAGCGATTTTTCCACGAGATTTTCATAAAAATTTTTGGCATTAGGTTCCGGCATATCGCTGGGCAAATATAACATTGAATTATTATGAAAATCAAAAGGACTATTCCAAGCACCGGTTAATAATTTTTTGGGAGATAAATTCAAACCTAAATCATTACAAAAACTTTTGAAATTATCATTAACATTTAAAGTTGCGGAAGTAAAAATCAGCGAAGTATTATTTTTGTCATCATTGATTTTCATAGCGTTATGAAAATGAGAATTTGTGTTTAGTGGCGTGGAAATAAATTTGAAATAAGTATCTTTTAATTCCATCCATAAAACATTATTTAGTATATTTTCAAAATAAAAATCATCTTCTTCGCCATAACTATCTTTGTTATCATCAAAAAGTTTAAAACAATCGCTCAAAGTTTTGATATTTGTTAATTTATCAAAATGTTCTTGCAAATGTAAAGTTAATTTGTTAATTAAAACTATTTGGTCACTAAATTTTACGGGTTCATTATTTTTGCGTAAATCACTATAATTTTTGCTATAAATATTAGTTAAGTTTGATAAAGCGACAATCAAATCACTAATATATTGTTTGAGTTTATCAATATCATTATCTATATTTTTGAAATATTGAAAAACATCAGTATTCCAATCTAATTTTACGGCATAATTTTTATTTCTATTACTATTTTTTGCTTTAATAAAATCTGCGTTCAAAGATAATAAAAATTCTTTAATAAAACCAATTAAATTTTCACAAGCTTCAAAGCAATTATTTTTTAAAGCAGCATCTTTTAAATTTATATTTTGAATAATTTCATCGTTACAAATTTCCAAATTTTGGAATATTTCTTTACTTAAACGATCTAATTCTAACGATACAAATTCATTACTAAAATACTTTGTTACCAAGTCCGGAAGTTGATGTGCTTCATCAAAAACAATAATATCAGCATTTGGCAAAATTGATTCATTACTATCGTCATCATCGTCAATATTTTCGGCATTTATTTCGGTATTATTTTTACTTATTTTTTCTTTTGCTTTTTCTTTTTCTTTTTCCTGTTCTTTTTTGATTTGTAACACTAAATCTGACAAAAATAAATGATGATTTACAACCACAATATCGGCTTGAATTGCGTTGTCACGAGCTTTGAATAAAAAGCAATCTTTACGGAACTCACATTTATCATTGAGGCAATTTTCCGCCGTAGAAACTGCATAATTCCAACTATCTGAATTTTCGGAAATACCAAAGCATTCTGCTTTATCTCCGCTTTCCGTATTGTTAATAAAAAAGCGAATTTTTTCTATATCTGTGGCTTGTTTTTTATCGCGAAATGATTTTTTATAAGCATTGTTTAAATGATACCAACAAACATAATTTGCCCGACCTTTTAATACATTATATTTTATATTTATATTTAAGATTTCAGCGATTAGTGGCAAATCTTTTTTGACTAATTGATCTTGCAGAGTTTTGGTGCCAGTAGAAATAATAATTTTTTTACCAGATAATATCGCCGGAATTAAATATGACAAAGTTTTTCCGGTTCCGGTAGCGGCTTCAATTACTATAATTTTTTTATTTTTAATGGCAATATCAATCATATTTGCCATTTGTAATTGCTGAATTCTCGGGCGATAATTTGGGAAATTTTGGCTATTTTGTAAAATACCATTTTCGGCAAAAATATTTAATAAATCAGAGTTTATATTTTTATTATTCATAATATAATATTTAAAAGATAAAAAATTTAAAATAAAAAGTAATTTTTCCACGAGATTTTAATAAAAATTTTTGAATTTCTCGTGGAAAAAATTCAAAATAAATTTATAATGCTAATGCAGTTTTTGCATTATTTGTAGTTATTTCTGCTAATGTTTGTAGCGGAATATTTTTGATATTTGCAATACATTTGGCAATGTCAAATAATTGTGATGGCGTGTTATTTATAGTTTTATTTATCCACGCTGGTTGCATATACGGAGCATCAGTTTCTAATACTATATTTTGGCAAGAAATTTGCGTTAATAAACGGCGTAATTTTGTTGCCTTTTCATAAGTAATTGCACCGCCAAAACCGAGATAAAATCCATTTTTTATTATTATATTTGCGATTTCTAAACTACCATTAAATGCGTGAAAAATTCCACGAGAAATCCCTATTTTTTTTACTCTTTCTATAATATCATTAAATGCTTTTCGGCAATGAATGATAATTGGCAAATTATATTCTTTGGCAAATTTTAACTGTTCTTCAAATAACAATTTCATTTGTGGAATATTGTATTTATTTTTATATTTATTTTTATCATAAAAATCCAAACCTATTTCACCGACTGCGATTATTTTTTTGGTATTTTGTAAATAAAAATTATGTAAATTTTCTAACGATTTTTTTATATTTATATTATTTGTAGCATAAAAAGGATGGATTCCAACTGCAAAATATAATTTTGGGATTTCAATATTTTTTGATTCGTTTAATTTGTTTAATTTGTTTAATTTGTTTAAATGCAAAACATCATTAAAATTTTGCTCGTTAATTGTTGGAATTATAATGTTTTCAATTCCTACATTTTTGGTTTTTACTAATTCAGTTTTTATAGTATTAAAATCGCCGATTTTATCTAAATGGCAATGAGTGTCTGTTAGCATAATTATTGCAAATTTTTCACAAAATCATCGGCTTTTATATTATTATTTTCAAACCAATTTATATTCGTTTCTATGGCATATTTTGCCGGCCGTTTTGCACAATGATTACTTAAATCTAATTGTTGCATATTTTCAATATTTATAATATAACCTTCGCTATCAACAAAGGCAACTGATAAAGGAATTAAAGTATTTTTCATCCACATACAAGAAGTAGTTGGACGGTCAAAAATAAATAACATTCCAGAGTTTGTTTCCAAAGTAGTTCTGAACATTAAACCTTTTTGCCGACTTGCTTCACTTTTAGCAATTTCAACTTCCAAAGATTTATTATTTATATATAAAATTTTGCTTTCACTAAATTGAGCAAACGCAACATTTTTATAAACAGCAAACAAAATAATTGTTATAATAGTAAATAAAGAAATAATTTTTTTCATAGTATCTTAATTTTAACACATAAAAAAAAACATTATGGAACAAAAAGATTGGCAACCTTGTTTATTAGCATTTCAACAACAAGATTATAATAAAACTATTCAACTTGCAGATGAACTTATTCAAAGATTTCCGGACTTTGCTTTTGCTTACAAAGCCAAAGGCGTTAGTTTATATAATTTAGGAAACATTGAATATAGTAAAAAATGTTTGGAAACTGCTTTACAATTTGACCCAAATGATGTTGATATTTTAAATAATTTGGCTATGTTATACGCCAGAAATGATATATATGAAAATTTGTGGAAAACTGCCGAACAATATTTATTAAAAGCGTTAAAAATTGCTCCGACAAATTTATTTACTTACGTGAATTTAGTTATTATTTATGCACGTTTATCAAATTGGAATCAACTCAAAATTTACGCCGATTATATACTAAAAAATCAAAAAAATATAGACATTATTTCGCAACAAAATAATAATCAACTTATAGAAATTTTGACCTTATATTTACAAGCAGAGAATTATTTAGGTAATGTTGATGCTGCACAAAAAATTGCTGAACAAATTACTAAGTTAACGCAAAATAATTCACAAAAAGGCAACGGAAATATACATTATTTTTTGGCAGAAATTTACGAAAATAAAAAACAATATCTCAATGCAATCAACGAATTACAATTGGCGTGTCAAAAAAATCCAACATACATAAAAAATTGGACAAAGTTAGCTCTTATATTAGGAAAAATTGGAGAAACAAATGCCGCAAAAACTGCCATTGATTTTGCAACTAAATTGACAAAAACTAATCCTAACGTTGAATTGGGGGATAAAATAAATGCCGCTTTTTTATATTTAAGTAATGATTTGTATCAATATCCACAGCCAGATATTTCTATCATACAACAACACGTGCAAAATTATGCAAATTTAATATCAGAAAAATGCCCAACTTTATACAATATCAAAACTGATTTTGAACATTTAAAAAATGAATTTTTTCATTTTACTAATACAGAAAATTCCAAAAAAAATAATCAAAATCTCGTGGAAAAAAATCAAACACTAAACAAAAAATTTAAGTTAAAAATAGGTTTTGTTTCAGCGGACTTAAATGGTCACGTTGTATCAAAATTTTTACTAAACTTGTTTAATGTTTTACATAAAAATAATAGTTTTGATTTATATATTTATTCCAACAGTAAAGCCGAAGATAATATAAGTTTGCAATTACAACGTTTTTGCAAATCTTGGACGCCGATTCAAAATTTGCCTGATAAAAATTTAGCCCAAAAAATTTATGCCGATAAAATTCATATTTTGTTTGATTTGTCTGGCTTGACTACGGGCAATCGCTTGTCTATGTTTGCTTATAAACCGGCACCGATTCAAATTTC
>SFHR01000083.1 GCA_004555545.1 Dechloromonas aromatica (nom. nud.) | reverse complement strand
CGAACTATCCGCCTTTATAAATAGAACTAATAATTTTTTATTTATTTTGATTAATTATAAATAAAAATAAATAATTCTTAAGTAGCAGTTGCAACCCCCGTTAAACTTAATACGCCTACGCATTAAAGGACTTGTGCTTTTCATCGTTTTAATGGTTGCGTCACTTTGTAAGTATTATTATATAAAAATTTTCCACGAGAAATCTAAAAATATTTTTGGAAATCTCGTGGAAAATATTTTTTTAGTTTAGTATCTACTCAAAAATTTTCATTAAATCTGTTTTGCTATTTACGTCTAACCAATAATTTTTATATTCTTTTGGAATCTCATCATCTCCTCTTTGGACAAGAAATAATTTAACATCTGCTTTGTTATCATTATTATGTTTTTCAAATATTTCTTTGTAACCATCACATTTTATAGATCCACTATTATATTTAGTTCCTTTTGGATCTACAAAAACTATTTTTAATTTTGCAGTATTTTTTGGTTTTATCCAAAATATAAAGTCCGGATAAAATTTTTTACTTTCTGCATTTTCTAAAAAATATGGAATATAAACATTATCTACTCTATCTACTATTTTGCTGAAAAACCACCACTCTATATTATTTTCTATTTTCTGCAAATAATCTTCATTGTTTAGTAATTCATTTAATTTGGCTAAAAAATCTATTTCACTTTGAACACTTATTATCCGTGAAAAGTTTTTTGAATTACTTTCACATATCAAAGGAGCATAATAATGATTAGTCAAACACTTATATTCAAGTCCGACAATAACTTTACTTTCTTGATATTTATTTTTTATTTCTTGTTCTACAATATTTTTTATATTTTCATTTACACGTATGTTTTGAAAATGTATTATTTCATCTTTTAAAGCTGTAAATTTGTCAAAAATTTTTTCTTTTTGATTAGAGATTTTTATAATCTCGTTCATCAAACCATTTATATTTTTATAATGCCTATTATTTACACTATCTTTTAAATTTTTTTCACACAATTTTTTTATTTCACTTACTTTATTTTTTTCAAATATATTATATTGCAAAGCCATTAAAGAATTGCTGCTATTCCGAGCATATATTTCTGCTAATTCTTTATTTTGATCACTTAATTTAATCTTAATTTTTTCTTTATTTCGTTCTATGTGTTTATATTTTGGAATAAACAAAACTTTATCATTTACTGCTGGATTTTTTTCTAATTTTATTGTATTTTTGTTATTTTGTTTTTTATCTGCATCTGTGACGTCTATTATTGCTTGTATTGCCGAACTATTTGTAGCAAAAATAAATGAAGTTTCTAACGCTGTTTTTGGTTCTATTTTTTTACTTTCGCTTTCATTTTTATTTTCATTTTCATTTTCATTTTCGTTATAATTTTCGTTATCATTATTTGCATATAATGCCCGTCTTCTGTCACCGTTATAACTTTGTATTCTCAACGTTCTTCCCAACGATTGCATTACAAACGTTTTGGCTTCTTTATCAACGCCTATATTCAAATATAAACTTACATTTGGCCTTGTGGTGTCCCAACCTTCGCTAAACATACGCGAACCTAATAAAATGTTTATTGAACTTTCATCAATATTATTAAAAGTTTCTAAATTTTTATGACTTTCTGTTATTTTTACGCCTACCAAATTATTTTTTAGCCATTCAGTAATATCACCTATTCTTATTAACATAAAAGGAATTTCTGTGCTATCTAATTTGAAAATTATTTCATTTTTATTGCCTTTATAATAAACTGCTTCTATGTTGCCAAGTTTTGAATAAAATACTTGTTCTTTTAATTCATTTAAAGTTAATTTTATTACTTTATTAGATAATAATTCTAGACTATTATTATGCTTATCGTCGTCCGTTTTGATTAAGTAATCAGATTTTTTTAATTCTGTGACTAATTCATCTTTGGCTGCTTTAAATATTTGTTCATTATCATTTTTGGCGATTTGCTGAATAGTTTTAAAAAACAAATGAGCATCAGAATTTTCTGCGGTCACTGAATTTGAAAATACTAACATCATTGGATTATGATAAGCATTTTTATCAATACTATTTACTTCCACTTTGCTTATTTTGCAAATATATAATGCAATTAACGCTTTCAAAATTGCTTTTTGTTTGGCTACTTCGTTAGTATCTGTTTTGTCTTGAAATGCTTTTAACTCTGAATTTTTTAATAATAATGGACGTTTTCCATAACCTTTTTTAATCCACTCTGCTGCGTTTAAATTTAATACTGTCATTGCAATATCTTGAGCTGAATTAAATGTCGCCGAAAAATTAAACAAAAAACCATTTTTACTTAACACATTCATTATATGCTGCATTTTGGAATAACTTTTATCACCTTTATGTGCTTCGTCCAAAATTACATAATTATTTCCATTATTGAATACTTCTTTAAAATCTAATTGTTTATCTTTTTTGTCTTCGCGTAAATTATATGCTCCATAATAAAATACATTTATTTCGCCAAACAAATTCTTATTATTCCGTTTTATTTTTTCATAATCTTTCAAAGAATGCAACAGAATTTTATTATTTGCACTTTGATTATATGTTTTTACTTCTTCCTCAAATGCTTTTAATAAATTATCATTTGCTGTAAAAAAATATATATCTTTTGTTGGCAAAAAATCGTTTTCCATAGCGATTTTTAATATTTCTATTAACTTTATAATTACTATGGTTTTGCCGCTGCCAGTTGCCATCCAAAAGCACATTTGATTTATTAACGCTGCAAATTTTATGAATTCATTTTTGTCGTTACTAAATATATTTTCAGCAAAATATTCTTTTAATAGCGAACTTTTTTCTAACTTTATATCTAAGTTTTTGAATTTATATTTATTGCTTAGCAATTCATAAAATTCTTGTTTATTTGCTTGGCATTCTGTATAAAATATTTTTAGAATTATCAAAGCGTTTTCTAAAGCTTTGCTTTGATATTCATACAAATTTTTTACTCCTAATTTTGTTATTTCATATTCGGAAAAATCATCTATATAATTTTTATATTCGTCTTCACTTGCTAATGTTTCTAACAAAATTTGTTCGCTTTGTTCATACTTTGCTAATAAATTTACTTCTTTATTTTTGTTAGTTTTGTTAGTTTTGTTAGACATAATTTTTAAATTCCTTTCTGATATATTTCTGATATTTTTCCACGAGAATTTCAAAATATTTTTCAAAAAATTTTTTAGATTTCTCGTGGAAAATTTTACTTTTTCACTTTACCAAATCAAATGATTTTTTAAAAGCATCATTAAGTTTTCTATTTTGCCATTTTTGAATTTTACTTCATTAGTTTCAAAATCTATTTTTGCTACTTCATAACCGGTAGCATTTAAAATAGTTTCTTTCAAATCTATATTTTTATAGATTTTTTCAAAATTTAATTGTAAGTCATTATTAAAGAATTCACTTAATTTAGTATCAAATAAAAATGGATCACTATTATTATCAAAGCCATATTTTTTTGAATATTCTATATATTTTTCTGGCGGTGCTGTTATGCTAATGGTATTTAGAATTTGCTCATAAGTTTCCATTTCATAGTATTTTATTATTCCGCCGCCTTTATAATCACAATCTTTACTGATACCACTTTGTTCGCCGCTTAAAGTTTTAATCATTCGTGGAATAATAACAGAATAAAAATGTTCGCCCATTTCTATGCCGATGAATTTTCTATTTAATTTTAATGCTCCGGAGCCTAAATGATAATCTAAAATTATAGAATTTTCATTGCTACTTGCTTTGATAATTCGTGCTAATAATGCTTCGGGTTTTTGGGTTAGATTTTCTTTATAATTTATTCGTTCAGTTGAATTAACTATTGTTTGAAAACTTGCAATATCACTCCAAACATCAGACATTGAAAGACCTTTACTTTCATCTAAATATAATCTTCTTTCTTTTGTAATAGTTTTATATCTACGACCATTTTCATCTATACTAGAAAAACGCTTTAATTGTTTTTCATCATATTCTAAATATTGTTTATTAAATATAGGATTTAATGTTTTGGAAGAATATAATATAGTTTCATGACCTCTAACAAAACCATCAATTAAAGATTTATAACCAGAAACACCTTTTAATTCCCAAATTATTTCACGCTGAAAATTCTCTTTTCCAAAAACATCATTAAGCAAAATTCTTCCGTAATAATCCGCATTATGATCCAAATGCAAATAAAATGAACCTTTCTCGCTTAACAAATCTTTTGCGATTTCTAAACGATTATTC
>SFHR01000082.1 GCA_004555545.1 Dechloromonas aromatica (nom. nud.) | reverse complement strand
CGGTTTTAGCGTCATTCAATTTAGCAGTAATACCAGTTTTGGATGATTGTTCGTTGAAAGCATTAACAGCATCAGTTAAAGCTTCGGCAGAACTACCAACAGGATCTTTTCCAATTACTGGAACAGAGAATGAAATTGTAGCAGTTTCGGTATTTGCAGAATTGCTAGTTGCATTAGTTGTAGAAATTTCAATTGTGTAATCACCATTTGAGAAACCGATCATAGTTTCAGTTCTTGCAGTTGCTTTGATACCAGTTAAATCTTGGCTGTTAATTTTGGAAGCGATATCAGCAGCACTATCAGAAACTGTCAAGGCAACAGAACCAGAAGCATTTGGGCCATTCAAAGTCATAGTACCACCAACAGAAACAGCAGCTCCTGTTACTTGCAAAGAACTGGAAGTAGCTCCAGTAACAGCGTTGGAAATAGAAACACCTTTACCAGCAGTTGCACCAGCAGCTGTTACAGTTGCGTTACCGATTTGATAACTACCATATTTGCTGGTACGGAAATCTGTGGTTGTGGCAACAATTGTTTGATTTGAATTTGCTCCAACGTGGAATGCAGAAACTGGATCATCACCATTTAATAATTTCATTCCGTTGAATTCGGTAGTATTAGCAAAACGATTCAATTCAGCAACTAATTGATTAACTTCGTCGTTGAGTGATTTTCTATCACCAGCAGAATTGGTTGCGTTGGCGGATTGAACTGCCAATTCGCGAATACGTTGCAAAATATCTCCCATTTCAGCCAATGCACCTTCAGCAGTCTGTGCCATTGATACACCGTCATTTGCATTGCGAGTTGCTACGGTCAAACCACGAACTTGTGCGGTCATTCTTTCAGAAATAGCCAAACCGGCTGCATCATCTCTGGCGGTGTTAATTCTCAAACCAGAAGAAAGACGTTCCAACGATTTATCCAAAGCACTTTGGGCTTTGCTTAATTTACGTTGGGTGTTAATGGAAGGCATATTAGTATTCAAAACGGAAGCCATGATAATTTACTCCTAATCAAAAATCTGTATTAAATTAAATTAAATTTTGTTAATAATGTTTAATGTTTAAAGTTAAAAGTTAAAAATATTTAAAAATTTGTTGTTTAAAGTTTAAATATAATGAAAAATTTCAAAGATTAAAAAGTTAAAAAGTCAAAAATTTAAGTTTATTATTAAAATTTTTACAATCTACGATTGTCTTTACGAACAAAATGTAAAGAAGTTTAACAATTTTTTAAAACTTTTTTTAATTTTTTTATTTTTGGTTATATTTTTTATGCTTACATATAAAGCATATAGTGTGCCAAAAATAAATTTTTCCACGAGAAATTTCAAAAAATTTTTAAAAAATCTCGTGGGAATTCGTTTTATTTATAAATTATCTAACCATTCTTGCAAAATAATTTGTGCTGAAACTGCATCAATCAAGGGTTTTAAATCATTGCCCTTTTTGTTATAAGAAATTCCTTGATCTTTCAAAACGCTTTCGGCAACGGCGGAACTCAAACGCTCGTCAGCAAAAAATAAAGAAAATTGCATATCCGCAAATTTTGTGCGTAACTCGTCGGCAAAATTTTGGACGATTTTAGTCATTTCACTTGCAGAGCCGTCCAAATGTTTAGGCAAACCAACAATAACCGCAATCGGACGCCATTGTTTTAAGATTTTGGCGATTTCCGCAAAAAAATTTTCGGCATTATATTTTCTGCTTTTGCCGATTCTGGTAATTGTGCATAAAGCTTTGGCTTGGCGAGTTATCGTGTTGCCGGTTGCCACGCCAACGCGTTTGATACCAAAATCAAAACCCAAAACAATTCCACTTTTGATTGTCATTTTTTATTTAATTTTCAAATCTTCCAAAACGATTCCCATTTCTGGGCTGGACATCAAAGCGTCAATGTCTGTGACGATCAGCATTTTTTCATTGACCGTTGCCAGACCTTTCAAATATTTATCGTGCAAAATCCCAGAAAATTCCGGCGCCGGTTTGATTTCATCCACATTTATATTGAATACATCTGACACGCTATCAACAACAATTCCTACGATTTTTTTGCAGACATTTAAAATAATCACCACCGTGAACGGCGTATAACTAATTTCCGGCAAATCAAATTTAATTCGCAAATCTACAATAGGCACAATATTTCCACGCAAATTTATTACGCCTTTGACAAAATCCGGCGATTGTGCAATTTTGGTCGGCGTTGTATAACCGCGAATTTCTTGAACTTTCAAAATATCAATTACATATTCTTCATTGCCGAGCAAAAATCCCAAATATTCTTGCGATGCGTTATTTTCGTTGTCGTTGTTGATGTTTTCAGCCATAATAAAAATAAATATAAAAAATATAAAAAATATAAAAAATATGAATATAAATAAAGAATTTCCACGAGATTTTAAAAATATTTTTTGAAATCTCGTGGAAAATGTTTGATTTTTCTTATTTTTATGAATTTATCTGAATTCAAATTTTTCGCGTTGCATAGTTTCGGCAATTTGAGCAAATCCATTTTGCCGCAAATAATTTTCTATGCTTTCACCAAGTTTAAAAACTCCGCAGAAATAAATTTGACTATTTTTATTTTTATTCAAAGTTTCGGCTAACATTTCGGCTTTGAAATATTGATTTTGGCTATCCTGCAAAATCTGCAAATCTACGCCGGTTTGCTGGCATAAATTTTTCAATTTATAGGCAAAAGAATTTTCGGCGTTTTCGCTGAATTTTGGCGTCAAAAAATAAAACAAGATTTTTTTATTAACCTGAATATTTTTTGCGGCTAATTCTTCCAAACGAGCCACAAACGGCGTCATTCCGATTCCGGTGGCGATCCAAATTTGTTGTTGTTCGGCAAAATTATCGGCAAAAACAAAATCGCCGTAAGGGCCTTCAATTTTTACGGATTTTCCGGCGGCAAAAACATTTTTCAGATTTTCATTTGCCGTAAAATCTCCGAGCGATTTAATTCCCAAACGTAAAATTTTTTGTTTATCATTCCAAAAAGATGCAATCGTAAAAGGATGTCCGCCTTCGGTTAAATCTCCTTTTTGACGAATAAACAAAAATTGCCCGCTACGATGACCTTTCCATTTTGGAGCCTCAATCACGATTTCATTGATTTTGTCGTCAGCATAAAATTTATATTGTTTGATTTTTGCCTCGCTACGATTTTCTTTGCCGATATTTCCGTAAATGGACGCAACCGCTGGAAAAACGGCAATAATCGCTACGGCAAAAACCAGAAAACCAAACAAAATATCAAAATATATTTGTGGCAGAAAATAAATGCTATGCAAAGCACCGGCGATAAAAATCACGCCAAAAAATTTGTGAGATAGCCGGAAAGTTTTGTATGAAAAAGTTTTTTTCATTAAAGCGATAATAATCAAAATTGCCATTGCATAACCGGCATATTCGCCGATTACGTGAGCTGGGCCGTGTAATTGTTCATATAAACTTTGCACAACGCTTGGATCTTTGGGAGGTTTTGGCGGACGTGCTGGGAGCAAAGTTGTATATTTTGCTAACAATTTCAGCCCTTGCGTAGAAATCCAGTGCATAACTAAAAAAATTCCGGCGGAAATTCCAAGCCATTTATGCACAAAATAAACTTTGTCTAAACCGCCGAATTTTTGTTCCGCCCAGCGTTTTTTCCACGCCAAGATTACTACGAGCGACATAAAAACAATCGTTAAGATTCCGCTTAAATGCGTAAAATTGCGTTTGGCGTCCCAAAAAGCCGGTTTTGCTTGAATTGATGGAATTGCGACAATCGCCCAAAAAGTAAGACAAATTGCCAAAGTAAAAAATAAAATATGTGATAGTTTTAAATATTTTTTCATAT
>SFHR01000081.1 GCA_004555545.1 Dechloromonas aromatica (nom. nud.) | reverse complement strand
AATAACAATCTGACTATTCGTAAAAAAATAATTTTCGGAATGTTTATTTGCATATTTTTCAGCTTGCTTATAGCCGCTGTAAGCATTTGGTCAGTGCAACAACGTACCGATGAAATGTCCGAAGAATTTGAAGAAATTTCGAAGCATAATCAAGCATTAAACGAAATGAATAAACTAAATTTGCATAGCATTTCGCAACTATTATTGGCGTTACAACACGATCCAAATAATACATTATCATCAATGCACGACCATCCATTGTCTTTGCATTTTGATAAAATACATCAGAATATCAAAGAAATTGAAAAATTAAAACAAAATCTCGTGGAAAATGTTACTTTGTTTGCTAATCATGAAGATAAAAAACAGCAAGAAATTTTAATCCTCGAAAAAATTAAACAAACTCAACATAAATTTATTGTTGAAGGTTTGCAAAAAGCAATAGATTTAATAGAAAAACATCAAAATTATCGCGAAGCAAATTTGCTAATTTTGAAAATCCGCCCCTTGTATACAGAATTAAGCAACGATATCAGCGAATTAAATCGTTTGCAACAAGAAGCAACTTTACAAAATCAACAAAGTTTGGATGACGCTTTTTCAAATTTCCGCTTGATTTTGCTCGGTTTATTAGTTTTATCTTTGTTGTTATCGCTTTATATTTCATCTTTGATTATCAAATCCATTTCAAATCCACTGAACGAAATGGCAAAAACTTTGTTAGCAATCGCTCACGGAGATTATTCGCGTAACGTTGATGTTTCTTCTGATGATGAAATCGGCAAACTTATGCAAGGTTTGCAATCTATGCAAATTCAGGCAGGATATCAAAGAGCCGAAGAAAAACGTATTAATCACGAAAATGCCAGAGTTAAATTTGCTCTAAATTGTGCTAACGCAAATATGATGGTTTTAGATAAAAACGCCAAAATTGTTTTTATGAATGAAAGTATGTTAAATCATTCAAGAAAAATAGAATCTTCATTATTGCAATCAAACCCAACGTGTAACACTGATTCAGTTATCAATACGCATTTGGAACCTTTTATTTTAAATGCCATTGTTAATTCAAAATCAAATACAAATAATGTTGTCAGCACAAATTGCAATATTAGAAAACATACGCCAGAATATCAGCATTTGGTAGATCAATTAAATAATTTGCAGAAACAAACTTTAATGCTTGAATTTGGTGGCTTTACTTTTTTATACAACATCAATCCGATTAACGATGAAAAAGGTCAGCGTTTAGGAACCGTGATGGAGTTAATAGACAAAACTGCCGAAGTTACTGCACAACAACAAGTTACAGAATTAGTTGGTAAAGCGGTCGCAGGAAATTTAGAAGCTCGTTTTGATTTGAATAAGCTGGAAGGTTTTTATAGAGATCTTGGCGAAAACTTCAATAATTTATTAGAAAATTGCAATACTTCCATTAACGATTTGGGCTTATTGTTAGAATGTATGGCAGAAGGCGATTTGACACATACTATTGATTTAGATAAATATCAAGGATCCTTTTATCTAATCAGCAAAGATGCAAATTCCAGCGTGATTCGGTTACGGGAGTTATTAAATGATATACGTGATTTTGCTGAAACTATCAATTCCGCAGTTATTGAAATTGCCGCCGGAAATCGTGATTTATCCACCAGAACCGAAAAACAAGCAAGCAGTTTGCAAGAAACCAGTTCCAGTATGGATGAATTAACCAGCACGGTTTGTCAAAATGCCGAATCGGCTCATAAAGCAAATGAATTAACGCACGAAATGGAAAAACTTGCAGCGGACGGGAAAATCGTGGTTAATCAAGTTGTGGAAACTATGACTGAAATTGATCAATTTTCGCAACATATTTCTGAAATTATCGGCGTGATTGACGGAATTGCTTTCCAGACAAATATTTTGGCGTTAAATGCCGCCGTAGAAGCCGCACGTGCCGGAGAACAAGGTCGCGGGTTTGCCGTAGTTGCTTCCGAAGTTAGAAGTTTGGCTCAACGCTGTGCATCATCAGCAAAAGAAATTAAAGAATTGATTTCTAACGCCGTTGAAAAAATAGAATTAGGCAACGAACAAGCACAAAAAGCCGGAATTACTACGGAAAAAATCAACGAAAGCATTAAACACGTTTCGGTTTTGATTACCGATATTGCAAACGCCAGTCAAGAGCAAAGTTTGGGAATTGCCCAAGTTAGCCAAGCGGTCACGCAAATGGACGAAGTAACGCAACATAATACGGTGTTGGTGGAACAAGCTACAACGGCGGCGGAAAGTTTGGAGGAACAAGCTCAAAACTTAATCCAAGCGGTGGCAGCGTTCCGGTTATTAGATAACCAAAGTTCGTTTGCAGATTCGCATAAAAAATCGTTGGAAAAATTCCATAGTTCCAAATTTAGTGGCAAAAATAGTATTGAAAAAAATAATCAAATAATAAATACTCATTTTTTGCCAAAACTTGGTGTTAATAAAAATGCTTTTAATATTCCAAATAATAATAATAATAGTAATGCTAACAATACTAATAAAGATTTGGATGATGAATGGGAGGAATTTTAAACAAATATAAATAAATAAATATAAATAAATATAAATAAATTTTCCACGAGAAATCTAAAAAATTTTTTGGAAATCTCGTGGAAAAATGCAATAACTATAAAAAAATAAAAATAAAAAAATAATAATAATAAATAATCAATGTCGCACCCATTAAATACTGCTTATAAATTTGATTTGCCCACTTTAAGAGATACTCGTTATAGTAACGAATATAACCGAGAATTTTTATTCACTGATAATGATTTCAATCGGATCAAAGATCTTATTGCTTTGCTGGTTGGAATTTCTTTGACTTCTGCAAAAAAAGATATGGTTTATGTGCGTTTAAGTCGCCGTTTGCGAGCATTAAATTTCACTACTTTCAATGAATATTTAAACTATGCAGAACACAATATGTTAGAATTAGAACAATTTACTAATTCTTTGACTACTAATTTAACAGCGTTTTTTAGAGAATATCATCATTTTCCTATTTTGCAAAAACAATTACAAAGTATCAAATCTCGTCCTATTCGGCTTTGGTGTGCAGCTGCATCAACCGGCGAGGAAGCGTATTCTATGGCGATTAGTGCCGCAGAAATTTTAGGTTTGGAACAATGTAAAAATCGCATTTCTATTATTGCTTCTGACGTTGATACCAGCGTTTTGAAAACCGCCAAAAAAGGTATTTATCAACGCGAACATATAACAAAAATTGCTGAATTAAATAGTGATGAAATATTAAAAAAATACTTTTTATATAGCAACAAAAATAACAATATAGTCAGCGTAAAACCAGAATTAAAACAACTGATTACTTTCAAACAAATTAACTTATTAGATAACCATTGGACTGCGTTAAATAATGCAAAATTTGATGCTATTTTTTGTCGTAATGTAATGATTTACTTCACCAAAGAATTACAATTAAAAATACTTCGGCATTTGGTAGAAGTAATGCAACCAAATGGGTTATTATTTGTTGGACATTCCGAAAACTTTTTGAACGCTTCTGATATTTTAATTTCACAAGGTAAAACCGTTTATAAATTGAAAAATAACAAAATAGAAAACAACAAATAATCAAATAATAAACATAATGAATTGCAATGAACAAAAATACAAACAAAGCTTATAAGTTTGAAGCACGTTATTTTGATAAGTATTTTCAAAAATTCGCAGTACGAGATTTCCCAAAAATTTTTTGAGATTTCTCGTGGAATTTTTTATTTTTCGTTGATTTCTTTTATATCAACAAATTGCACATTCCGATAAATGCTTTATCACTATTATTCGGAACAACTTCAAACATCGCAGCACCATCAATCCAGTCGTAATTTTCTTCCACGTGAGATTCTCCGGCGTGTAAAGCAGCCGTAATTTTGTAATTTCCGGTTCCAAAAAATAAATTTTTAACCAAAATTTCTACCGTATGTTCGCCGATTTGTTGTCCGATATTTTTTAATTCTTTGCGTTGTTCGGTGTTCGTGCCGAACATAATTTCGCCGAGCCGATTTTTGAAATCGATTCCCACGCTTAAATTTTGTAATTTTTCGCGGACTATAAATTTGATTTGAATTTTGATACTCTCGCCACAAGTAATCATTGTGGAATTTGCTTGATTTTTGCTATTTATCAAAGTTATATC
>SFHR01000080.1 GCA_004555545.1 Dechloromonas aromatica (nom. nud.) | reverse complement strand
CATCCAAAACTGGTATTACTGCTAAATTGAATGACGCTAAAACCGGTATTATTTTGGAAAATGATGAAGGTAAAAACATTAACGTTACTTTGAAAAGCACCAATACCATTTATATGGGTAATGCTTCTAATGGTAGCGCACCTGCGGTTAGCGTTAAAGGTTCAACTACCGGTACAACATTCACCGCTGCTGGTCAAGTAACTTTGGATTCCTCTCGTTCTTATTCTGTAACTCTTGCTGCTTCAATGAATATCCAAGCCGGTGTTTTGAGTGGCGGCTCTATGGGAAATACCTCCTCAGCAACAACAACCTACGGTTCCACTTTGCAACGCGTTGATTCTTTGGATATTACAACAGTTAAAGGAACTTTGCAACGCGTTGATTCTTTGGATATTACAACAGTTAAAGGAGCCAACGACGCAATTCATATCTGTGACAGTGCTATTGATGCAGTGAATGCTCAACGTGCAAAATATGGTGCTTTGCAAAATCGTTTTGAACACACAATTTCTAACTTGCAAACATCCCACGAAAACGTCTCCGCTGCTCGTAGCCGTATCCAAGACGCCGATTACGCTGCAGAAACTGCCGCTTTGTCAAGAAATCAAGTATTGCAACAAGCCGCAACTTCTATGTTAACTCAAGCCAATAATTTGCCTCAAAATATTTTGACTTTGTTGGGTTAATAAAAAATATAAATAAAAAAGTTAGATTTAATTTAATTTAATTCAATTTAATTTAATTTTTAAGTTAATTAAAACTAAACAAAACACAAAAGATTAAAAAGATTAAAAAGATAAAAAAGATAGAAATAAAATCTCCACAACTTTCAAGCTGTGGGGATTTTTTATTTTTACTGTTTTTTTAGTAAAATATAAAAAATATAAAAATAACATCAAATTTCCACGAGATTTTCAAAAAAATTTTTAGTTTTCTCGTGGAAAATCATCACAAATCATTACTTTTTTATAGGTAAAAATATGGCAGTTGAACATTACGAAAATTTTCCGGTTGCTTCTATTTTGATACCTAAAAAGCAACGCTTTGCAATTCAAACTATTTATCATTTTGCTCGGACAGCTGATGATATTGCTGATGAAAATTTGGAAATAAAAACCAAAATAAAACAACAGCAATTAAATGTTTTCAAAAAGTTTTTAGATGTTATTCAATATAGCATTAGTAATAATTTTGGCAACGATTTTAGTAATGATATTTTGGAAGAGATTCAAAATAATATACGCAAAAGTATTACTAACGAGAATTTTGAACTTTTTTATAACTTTGATAAATATAAAAACATTACGAATATTTTCACAAATCTTGCCGAAGTAATAACAAAATTCAAATTGAATTTGCAACATTTTCACGATTTACTAACGGCGTTCCAACAAGATTTAGTAAAGCGAAAATATAATGATTTTGGGGAATTAAAAAACTATTGTTCAAATTCTGCAAATCCGGTCGGACGCTTGGTTTTATCTTTATTTGACATCAACGATAAACAAAGTTTTTATCATTCAGATTGTATTTGTTCTGCGTTACAACTAATTAACTTTTGTCAAGATTTTTTTATAGATATAAAACAAAAACAACGCTTATATATTCCGCTCAATGAAGTCAAAAAACATAACTTGACTTATAATTATTTTTTGCAGACAGAATCTCAGCAAATTTTAAATAATAATAACTGGAAAAATTTGATGTTAGTTCAATGTAATCGTGCCAAAAATTTAATGTTAGAAGGCGTTCCATTGTTAAAAAAATTGTCCGGACGTTTGAAATGGGAAATAAAATTTACTATCGCCGGAGGTTTATTTATCATAGAAAAAATAATTAGTAATTTGGAAAATGATAATATAAATTTGACTCCTGAAAATTATCGCCCAACAATTAGCAAAAAAGATTTTTTCACAATAGCAAAAAAAGCGTTTGTTTTATAAAAATATAAACAAAAACATAAACAAAATTCCACGAGAAATCTCCAAAAATTTTTAGTAAATATATTATTGAAAAATCTCGTTTTGACTTCATATATTTACAATATCAAATTTTTCTACAAATTTTTTACAAATATAAATATTAAATATTCAAAAATTATGGAACAATATCACGGAACTACCATTTTGAGCGTCCGTCGCGGTGATAATAATGTTTGTCTCGGTGGTGATGGTCAAGTCACGCTCGGCAATATCGTCGTCAAAGGAACCGCCAAAAAAGTCCGCCGTTTATACAAAAATAAAATTTTAGCCGGATTCGCCGGAGGAACCGCCGACGCTTTCACGTTGTTCGAACGCTTTGAAGCCAAGTTAGAAAAACACTCCGGAAACTTAATGCGAGCCGCCGTTGAATTAGCCAAAGATTGGCGAACCGACCGAGCTTTACGACGTCTAGAAGCAATGTTAGCCGTTTGTGACGCTCAACATTCGCTGATAATCACCGGCAACGGCGATGTCTTGGAACCTGAATTTGGCATCGTGGCAATCGGTTCTGGTGGAGCATACGCACAATCTGCCGCCAAAGCACTTTTAGAAAATACTGATTTACCTCCGGAAGAAGTCGTCAAAAAAGCATTAAAAATTGCCTCTGAACTGTGCATTTATACGAATGATAATTTCGTTTTGGAAACCATCACGCCAAACGATAGCCAAAATAACAAAGATAACAAATAAAAAGTAAAAAAATAAAAAATAAAAAATAAAAAATAAAAAATAAAAAATAAAAAATAAAAAATTTCCACGAGAAAGGCAAAAAATTTTATGTCTGAAAATCAAAATCTATCACTGCAAAAAAACCAAACTCAAATTATGTCGCCAAAAGAAATCGTCAGCGAACTAAATAAACATGTCGTCGGACAAAATGAAGCCAAACGTTCTGTTGCTATTGCTTTGAGAAATCGTTGGCGACGCTCTCAAGTTGGCGAACCGCTACGTTCTGAAATCACGCCAAAAAATATTCTGATGATCGGCCCAACCGGCGTTGGCAAAACAGAAATCGCCCGACGCTTGGCTCGTTTAGCAAATGCTCCATTTATCAAAATTGAAGCCACCAAATTCACCGAAGTCGGCTTTGTCGGACGCGATGTTGATACCATAATTCGCGATTTGGTTGATATTGCTTTCAAAAAGCATAAAGAAGAAGCTATGCAAAAAATCAAATCACGTGCAGAAGAATCCGCCGAAGAAAAGATTTTAGATATTTTGCTACCTTCATCGCCAAAAAATCATAGCAATCCATTTTTTCCAAATCCAAGCGATAACGCCGAAAATTCCGAAAATGATAAAAAAAATGATGACCTTGCAAATCGCACTCGCGAAAAATTTCGCCAAAAATTACGCAATGCTGAGTTAGATGATAAAGAAATAGAAATTGAAGTCAAAGCGAATGTCCAAGCCGAAGTTTTCGCTCCTCCTGGAATGGAAGAAATTAGCGATCACGTGCAAGGTATGTTACAGATTTTCACGCAAGATTCATCAGCGAACAAACGCACTCGCAAAATGAAAATCAAAGACGCCAAAAAGCAACTAACCGAAGATGAAAGCGTCCGTTTGTTAGATTTGGACGAAATCAAAAAACAAGCCGTCAAAGCCGTTGAGCAAAATGGAATCGTATTTTTGGACGAGATTGATAAAATTACCTCGCGTGGAATGGGAAATTCTGCGGAAGTTTCGCGGCAAGGCGTGCAGCGTGATTTGTTGCCGTTAGTCGAAGGCACAACGGTTTCTACCAAACACGGAATGATCAAAACTGACCATATTTTGTTTATCGCCTCCGGAGCGTTTCATCTGACAAAGCCATCAGATTTAATTCCGGAATTGCAAGGACGTTTTCCGATTCGCGTGGAATTGAAATCGCTTTCGGTTAGCGACTTTGAACAAATTTTAACCCAAACCGACGCTTGTTTAATCAAACAATATCAAGCGTTATTGGCAACTGAAAAAGTCAATTTGAATTTCACGCCGGAAGGAATTCACAGAATCGCCGAAATCGCTTGGAACGTCAATGAAAAAACCGAAAACATTGGTGCCAGACGTTTGCATACGGTTATGGAAAAATTGTTAGAAGAAATCTCTTTCACTGCCGGAAGCGATGAAAGCGTAGAAACTTTGGAAATCAATGTAGATTTTGTCAATGAACGGCTCAAAGATTTAAGCGAAAACGAAGATTTATCGCGTTATGTTTTATAAACGAAATAACAAAATAACAACAAATAATAAAAAATAATAAAAAATAATAATTTTCCACGAGATTTTTATAAAACTTTTCAAAAAATTTTTTAGATTTCTCGTGGAAAAGTTGTTTTTATTCTTTTCTTTTTTATTTATCAAAAATTTTTAATTTTTAAATCTTTAAATCTTTAAATTTTTAAATTTTTAATTTATGGAAACAAATAATTTATTAAAAACTGCGATTTCGCAGATTGCGACA
>SFHR01000033.1 GCA_004555545.1 Dechloromonas aromatica (nom. nud.) | reverse complement strand
TGAAAATAAAGAAAATAATTTTTCTTATTCTTGGGAAACGTTAAACAAAAATATTCATAATTGCCAAAATTGCAATTTACACAAAACTAACCATAATTACGTCGTCGGAATCGGAAATCAAAATGCCGACTGGCTTTTTGTTGGCGAAGCTCCTGGCGAAGAAGAAGACAAAATCGGCGAACCATTTGTAGGCGATTCGGGAAAATTATTAGACAATATGCTCCAACATTTGCAATTAAGCCGACACCAAAATATTTATATCGCCAACACCGTAAAATGCCGTCCGCCGTATAATCGCGAACCAACCGACGCCGAAATTAATAATTGCCAAGATTTTTTGCTCCAACAAATCGGTCTGATTCAGCCAAAAATAATCGTTTGTTTGGGAAAAGTTGCTTTTTACGCTTTATTCAAAACTCAACTGAATTTGCCAAAAAGTTGTAGCGTTTCCAAATATAGAAAAAAAATGTTCAATTTAAGTTATCAATACAAAAAACAACAATATAAAATTCCAACCTTTATAACTTATCATCCATCATATTTATTGCGTTCGCCAGTGCAGAAAGTAGAAACTTGGAAAGATTTATGTTTGGCAAAGCATTTTTATGATACGCAAATAACTAAAAATAAAAATTAAAAATAAAATTAAAAATAAAAATTAAAAATTAAATTAAAAATAAAATTAAAAATAAAAATAAAAATTAAATAATTAACTTTATGAAAACTTTACATAAAATCTCTGACTTACGTGCGGAATTAAATGCCTTGAAAAATAAAAATCCGGAGTTAAAAATTGCTTTG
This sequence comes from Dechloromonas aromatica (nom. nud.), assembly GCA_004555545.1. Lineage (GTDB taxonomy): Bacteria > Pseudomonadota > Gammaproteobacteria > Burkholderiales > Rhodocyclaceae > SFHR01. The sequence goes on along the minus strand of SFHR01000033.1, from coordinate 18,123 downwards.
GTGCCAACTATGGGAAATCTGCACGACGGACATTTAAAACTAATGCAACAAGCCAAGCAATCTGCCGATATCGTTGTGGCTACAATTTTTGTAAATCGTTTGCAATTTGGAGTTGGCGAAGATTTTGATAAATATCCGCGAACGCTCCAAGCCGACCAACAAAAATTGCAATCAGTTAGTGTAGATTTTTTATTTGCTCCGGACGAAAATGAATTATATCCGCAGCCGCAAAATTTTTATGTGTTGCCGGACGAAAATCTGCAAGGCGTTTTGGAAGGCAAAACTCGTCCGATTCATTTTCGTGGCGTGGCAACAGTTGTGCTGAAATTGTTTAATATCGTTCAGCCGAATTGTGCCTTTTTTGGTAAAAAAGATTATCAACAATTACTCATCTTGAAAGCGATGGTGCAGCAATTCGCTTTGCCCATAGAAATTTTTGGCGTAGAAATCGCTCGGGCTGATGACGGTTTGGCGTTATCATCTCGCAATGGATATTTGTCTGAAAGCGAACGCAAAATCGCCCCGCAATTACAGCAAACTTTGCAACAATTACGCCAACAAGTTTTGACAACTTCTGAAAAAAATTTTGCAAATCTCGTGGAAAATAGTAAAAACGCTTTACAGCAACAAAATTCTTTATGGCAAGTTGATTACATAAAAATTTGTGATAAGCATAATTTGCGAGAAATCCAAAATTTAGAAAATGGCGTAAATACAAATGATTTGATAATTTTAGCAGCCGCAAAATTAGGCAATACGCGTTTGATTGATAATTTGGAAATTTAGTAGGTTTTGCAAATTTACAAAAATACATAAAAAAACATATAAAAACAAAAAAAAGTATAAAAAATCAAAAATTTTTAAAAAGTTTTTTGATTTTTTTACTTTTTTTTCATTAAAATTCGCAAAAATTTTTAGTTAAGAAATTTTTAATTTCTTAATCTTTCTTTTTAACTAACATTTATCTTTAATTTTTAATTTAACATTTAACTTAATTTACTTTTATTATTATGTTGAGAACGATTCTCAAATCAAAACTTCACAGAGTGACGGCAACTCACGCCGATTTACATTATGAAGGTTCTTGTGCCATTGACGAAGATTTGCTTGATGCTGCAAATATCAAGGAATACGAAAAAATTGATATTTGGAATGTCAATAACGGCGAACGTTTTTCCACTTACGCAATCAAAGCCGAACGCGGTTCTGGAATGATTTCTCTGAACGGCTCGGCAGCTCGTCGTGCGGCAATCGGCGATATTTTGATTATCGCAACTTTTGTGCAAATGAGCGATGAAGAATATGCAAATTTTCAGCCGTATTTGGTTTATGCGGACGAAAAAAACGGCATTGCTCGTTTAGGTCACAAAATTGATGCCCAACGCTAATAAGCAAATAAGCAAATAAGCAAATAAGCAAATAAGCAAAGCAAAAAAATAACAAAAAATAATTAAATAAAATTTTTTTCCACGAGAAATTCAAAAAAATTTTTGGAAATCTCGTGGAAATTTTGTTTATTTAATAAAAAAATAAAAAAATAAAAAAATAAAAAAATAAAAAAGATAAAAAATTATGAGCCTTAAATCTTTATTTGGTATCAGCGAAGAAGATCCGGAAAAAAATCCTCGCAAACGCAATTTAGTTTCTAATCGCCAAATCGCCGAAATTGATCACGCACTGCTTTGGAGCGTTTTGAGTTTGCTTTCCATCGGCTTGATTATGGTTTATTCAGCATCAATCGTTATCGCCGGAGAATCTGCGGCAACCAAACATCAAAGTTTGTTTTATGTAATTCGTCATTGCATTTTTTTGGGAATCGGCTTTGTCGGTGCAATTACAGCGTTTCAAATAAAAATAGATTTTTGGAAAAAAATCGCTCCGTTATTATTTTTTTCCAGCGTTATAGTTTTGGCGTTAGTTTTAATTCCCGGAATCGGCAAAAACGTAAATGGAGCCACGCGTTGGATTTCTCTTGGATTTTTCAATATACAGCCGTCAGAATTAGTGAAAATCTTTTCGGTTTTATACGCCGCTTCCTACGTGGAACGCAAATTTGAAAATATGCACGAATTAAAAATATTTTTGCCGATTTTGGCTTTAATTGTTTTGCTCGGAGCGTTGTTATTGTTGGAGCCAGATTTTGGTGCGTTCGTGGTGATAATTTCTATTTTTATGGGAATTTTATTTTTGGGCGGATTTCGTGCTGGGCCTTTTTTTGGAGTAATCGCATTTTTGTTAGCGGCTTTTGCTTTGCTGATTTCATCGTCGCCATATCGCAGAGCAAGGGTTTTTGGTTTTATGGATCCGTGGGAAGACGCATTCGGCAAAGGTTATCAACTTTCGCACTCGCTGATAGCGTTCGGGCGTGGAGAAATTTCCGGCGTTGGTTTGGGTGCAAGTGTAGAAAAATTATTTTATCTGCCGGAAGCTCATACAGATTTTTTGATGGCAGTTTTAGCCGAAGAAATGGGCTTAATCGGCGTTTGTGTGGTGATATTTTTATTTTCGCTGATAGTTTATCGTGCCTTCAAAATCGGCTGGAATTGCGTTTTACTAAACAAAGTTTATGAATCGCTTGTATCAATGGGAATCGGCATTTGGTTAGGAATTCAGGCATTTTTTAATATGGGCGTAAATATGGGGTTACTGCCAACCAAAGGTCTGACTTTGCCGTTGATGAGTTTTGGCGGCTCCGGAATTGTAGTGAATTGCATAGGTTTAGCAATTTTGCTGAGAATTGACTGGGAAAATAGAAATTTGATAAGAAAAAGCAGATAAAAACTAAAAACTAAAAACTAAAAACTAAAAAATAAAAAATAAAAAGCAAAAATTCCACGAGAAATCTCAAAAAATTTTTAGAAAATCTCGTGGAAAAAATTTATATTTTGAAAAATTATGGAAAATTTAACCGTTGAATTTCTTGCAAAGCCGGAACGTTTAGATTTATTTTTATCAAAAAAATTCCCAGAATACTCACGGAATTTTTGGCAAAATCAAATCAAAAATTCGCAGATTTTTATCAATCAACAACTTTGCTGTGAAAATAAAAAAAAATTATTTGGCGGAGAAATCATTTCTTTTGCTGATAATTCCAACGATTTTGCAAATCTGCAAAATCTGCAAAATCTGCAAAATCTGCAAAATCTGCAAAATTTAGACATCAATGAAATTGAAAATCTCAAACATTTTTTACCTTCGCCGGAAGTCGCTGAAATTATTCAGCAAAATTGCATTTATGAAGACGCAGATATTTTGGTTATCAACAAACCAGCAAATTTAGTAGTTCATCCAGGCAGTGGACATTTTGAAAATACTTTGCTCAATGGATTGCTATTTCGCTATCCGCAAACCGCAAGCAAATTGCCACGTGCCGGAATCGTTCATCGTTTAGACCGTTTGACTTCCGGCTTAATGGTAATCGCCAAAAATTTAATCGCTCAAACGCATTTAGTCCGTCAGTTACAAACGCACAGCGTTAAAAGGCAATATTTGGCATTGGTCAAAGGCGATATTTTTGCCGACGGTTTTGTTGATGCCCCAATTGGTAGACATCTCACGCAGCGAACTAAAATGGCAATAGTTCCAGAAATCAAAGGCGGAAAAGTTGCCAAAACACATTATTTTGTCCGCCAGCGTTTTGGTTTTTGCACCTTGTTGCGTTGTCTTTTGGAAACGGGAAGGACGCATCAAATTCGCGTGCATTTAGCATCGCTCGGACATTCTTTGATTGGCGATTTTGTTTATGGCAACAAAAATATTGCCAACAAAGATAAAAGCGTCACAATTCCGCCGGAAATTTATGCTTTTGAACGTCAAGCATTACATGCTCAAAAATTGACTTTGCAACATCCGCAAACTTTGCAAAATATGGAATTTGTCTGCGATTTGCCGGAAGATTTTGCAAATTTGTTAAACGCTCTGAATGAATTAAATTAAATTAAATTGAATTAAATTAAATTGAATTAAATTTATTTTTGTAAAATTCAAAAAATAAAAAACATTTCACTTTTTAAACCATAACAAAAAAAGGAGTTTCAACAATGGCACTGATGATCACCGAAGAATGCATAAATTGCGATGTTTGCGAACCAGAATGTCCGAACGAAGCGATTTCTCAAGGCGATGAAATTTATGTAATCAACCCAGATAAATGCACCGAATGCGTCGGACATTACGACGAGCCGCAATGTGTGCAAGTTTGCCCCGTAGATTGCATACCAAAAGATCCAAATCACGAGGAATCACAAGAACAATTAAAAGCCAAATTTACTAAATTGACCGGTAAATCATAAAATTTATTTTTATAAATTAAAAATAAAACTTTTCCACGAGATTTATATAAAAATTTTCAAAAATTTTTTGGTAAATCTCGTGGAAAATTGTTTTTATGTTTTTATGAATTCAAAAAATCATTCCAAATTTCCCACATTTTGGTTTCAAAATTTTTTGCGAACAATTCTGCATCACAAATTGCAGATTTCAAGGTGATTTCACGCAAATTATTATGCAAATCGTTCAAATATTTGCGTTGATTTGGCGCCGCAAAATATTTGACTTTTTCCACGAATTCGGTTTCATTTTGGCAAATCCAGTTTTCCAAACCGACGGCTTTCAAAAAACTCCCAGCCATTCTGCCGATTACTAAATTGCCTGTAACTGTCAGAGCCGGAACGCTCATTTGCAAACTATCGGCGATGGTTGCTCCGCCGGATGCCGGAAAAGCATCCAAGACAAAATCTATGTGTTGATAGCAATCAAAATATTCCTCACGCGTTTTGTTTGCGATAAATTGCACGCGTTGGCGTAAATTTTTGACGTTATATTTTGCTAATTCTTGGAAATATTTTTCACATAAGGCATTATCAACCAAAGTTCCACGCATATAAATTAGTTGAGAATTTTCTACAGCATTTAACGCCAACGCCCATAATTTGAGCGTTTGTGGCGTGATTTTTTCCGGAATATTGAAATTTCCGAAAACTATATTTTTGTTCATAATATTTTCTGAAAATGGACGTTTTTTATAAAACTTTTCCGCCATTTCGTTTTTAGGAACTAAACACCAAAGATCCGGAAAATACAAAGGTTTTTCGTTGAATTGTTGTGCGTATTGCTGATTTGGCACGTCAAAATTGGATACCGGAAAATAATCCATCGTCGGAATACCGCTGGTGCCAAACCAGTTTATCCACGAAAATTGAATCGGTGATGGCTTCATTGCAAACATCGGCAAACGTCCATAAAAAGCGTGACTAATCGTAGAAATCAAAATATGAACGCCATCGTTATAAATTTTGTCGGCACTTTGCTGGTCGTTCAAATGAGTTATGTCTTGGACGCTTTGATAAAAATCACAATGATTTTTATCGGCAACAATGCTGTTGTCGTGGCGAATTAAATATAAATGGATTTCCAAAGTTTGCCGGTGATTTTTGCATAATTGCCGAAAAATAGCCGAAACCCATTCATTTAACATAAAAGTGCTGACCACCACGCCGATTTTGAGTTTTTTCTGGAGGGACGAATTTTTTTCCACGAGATTTTCAGAAAAATTTTTGGAATTCTCGTGGAAATTTAACAAAAATTGTTGTTTATATTTATCAAAGTCAAAATTTTTCTGCGGAATTTGTTGAGCAATCAAATTCGCACGCCGCCGAGCAATTTCGCCCATTTGCTGACAAGTTATGAAACTGCAATAATTGTTGAGCAAAATATAAATTGAAGTTTTAGCAAATTCGGAACTCGGCGTTTGTTGAACCAAATCGTGAGCGATTTCGGCATCGCCGCTTTGTTGCAGACAATAAATATAATCAAGCAAAAATTTAGTATTTTGATTTTGATTTTGATTTTTGTTATAAAGTTGGCGATAAAAAATCACTGCCGACGCAAAAAAAGATAAATCTTTGCAAGTTTGAGCCAAAAATAACAACAAATTATCATCAAAAATATTATTAACATTTTGCGTTAAAATTTTTAGCATAGAAGCAAAACTATTTAATAATTGATTATTTTTTGGATAAATTTGTAAAGCAGTTTTTATAGTTTGAATTGCGTCAAAATAATTAGCCTGATTAAATAAAGCAGTTGCTTTTGCTTGTAATAAAAAATCATTTTCAGGAGCAATTTGTAAAAGTTCATTAGCAATTTTGGCAACGCTGATAAAATCATTATTATTTTGAGCATTTAATAATTGTTGAATTTGTTCGGCAGTAATCATTTTTTTATTTATTAAGTATTTATTAAAATATTTTTTTATTTTTACTTTTATTTTATTTTTCTTATTTTATTTTAAAAAATTTTTGACGAATCTCGTGGAAAAATTATTATGAATAAAACAAATCAAAATTTGCCGTTAGTTAGCATTTGTATTCCTTCTTATAATCACGAAAAATATATAGCCGAAACAATTTCCAGCGTGATTTTGCAAGATTATCAAAATATAGAATTGCTTATAATTGATGACGCTTCTTTTGATAATTCCGATGCGATTATAAATGATTTTTTGAGTAAATATAAAAGTCATTTTGTGCGATTTGATTATCATAAAAATTTAACAAATCAAGGTATTTCTTATAATCTCAATTATGCGATAAATTGGGCAAAAGGAAAGTATTTTTATGCAATCGCAAGTGATGATATTTTGATGCCTTTCAAAACTTCTTTATTAGTCGCAGAAATAGAAAAACTAAACGCAAAAAATGATAATCATAATAACAATGATAACAATAATTATGCGGCAATTTTTGGAGATGCTTTGATGATAAATCAACAAAGTCAGCAAATTGTTGTTGATAATGAAATGCGAATTTTTTTAGCAAAAGATATAAAAAATATTGAATTAGGTTCAACAAAAAATAAGTATTATAAAACCTTTTTGGAATTTTTTGCTAATAAACGAAATTTTGATTTTGATAATACTAATAAAACTAATAAAACTAATAAAAATACAAATTTTGAAATTACTTATGCCGATTTATTACAAGGAAATTTCCTCCCAGCAATGAGTTCACTAATCAATTTACAATGTATAAAAAACGTAGGTGCTTATACAAATGGCAACAAAATTGAAGATTTGGAAATATGGTTAAAATTAACGCAAAAATATAAAATGCTATTGATAAATAAACCGGTTGCTTATTACCGTTCTCATCAATTTAATACATCAAAAAATAACTTGCCAGAAATATTTAAAGATACTTTAAAAATAATCCAACAACAAAAAGATTTTGCAATAAATAATGGTTATAAAAATGAGTTTTTTGATGTAATTACTAAACTAATAACAAGCGTCAAAAAATTTGATGCAGATTTTGCTGACTACTACGCAAATTTGAACAATGTAAAAGTATAAAAAAGCAGAAAAAATAAAACTTTTCCACGAGATTTATATAAAAATTTTCAAAAAATTTTTGAGATTTCTCGTGGAAATTTGTTTTTTTTATACTTTTGCTGCTAATAATACGCTTTCTATATATTTTTTCCAACTCGGCAAAATCACGCCAAAATCTTTTTGAAATTTCTGGCAGTCTAACACCGAATTCAGTGGGCGTTTCGCCGGAGTCGGATAATCCGAACTCGGAATGGCGTTGATTGTCTTGGCTTTGATGGCAAATCCTAAATTTTTTGCCGTCTGCACAATATAACGGGCAAAATCATACCAAGAAACCGCCTCCGAAGATGTCAAATGATATAACTGCGGCGAAGTTATGCAACAATTTTCATTATTAAATAATTTGTATAAAGCCAACAAAGTTGCTTCCGCCAACATTTCTGCTGGCGTTGGACAACCGATTTGATCATCAACAATAGACAAAACTTCTCGCTCTTTTGCCAGACGTAAAACGGTTTTGACAAAATTATTGCCGTGCGATCCAAAAACCCAACTGGTACGAAAAATCAACGCTTTGGCTCCGGAACGCATAATTTCATTTTCGCCAGATAATTTGCTCTGACCATAAACATTGAGCGGATTTGTGCTATCAGTTTCAACATAAGCACGAGGTTTAGTTCCGTCAAAAACATAATCGCTGGAATAATGAATTAACAAGGCTTTTTGTTGTTTAGCACAAGCGGCTAAATGAGCCAGCGCATTACAATTTACTTTGAACGCTTGAGCATCATCTTGTTCAGCTTTATCAACGGCGGTGTAAGCGGTGGCGTTGATAATCACATTTGGGCGAATCTGCGAAATGGTATGGCTTAATGCTTGCAAGTCGGTCAAATCGCACTGCTGACGCGTGGTAGCGATTACATTTCCTAAAAAACCAAGTGATTTATTTAATTCATAACCTAATTGTCCGTTAGCACCTAATAATAAAATTTTTTGTGAATTATTCATTTTTTGCATATTTTTTATTTTTTATTTTTTATTTTTTTGTTTTTTGTTTTTTGTTTTTTGTTTTTGAAAATAAGTTTTTTCAAATCAAAAAATTTTTATAAATTCTCGTGGAAATTATTATAAAACTTATAAAAATTTATAAAAACTTATAAAAACTTATAAAAAGTATAAAAAATAACGTATAAACATAACGTAAATTAAAGATAAACAATGAGATTAGAATCCAACAGCTTATTTATGAAAATTTTTTTCTTGGTTGCTTTGGCTGTTATAACCAGCAATTTAGTTTGGTTTTTGCTATTGCATATTTTATCTACCGAACCAAGAGCTAAAACAATTGCCCAAATTGCAGTGTCTGCGGTTAATGTCGTCAAAACCTCGCTATTAGTGGCGGCACCGGAAAAACGCGAATTCTTACTCAAAGAGTTTTCCAAAAATGAAGGAATTTTCGTGCATACCGGAGATTCTGTATCTGAAAATCAACATTTCATAATTGCAAATCATCACGGCAATACTCATTTTTATGACGGCGATGGCGATGCCTTGTTACGCTTCATTCAACGCGAAGTCCAGCAAAAATTAGGCTCCGATACTCGCGTCGCCATTGGAATAAATGGCAATGAAGGTTTATGGGTAAGTTTCAAATTCAACAAAGACGATAAAAAAGAATATTGGTTAGAATTATCGCGTTATGTGCAAAAGCAAAGTGTTCCACCGTTATTACTTTGGGGAACTTTGACAACCATAATCGTAATTATTTTGTCTTATAAACTGGCTCGGCATATTAGTTTGCCGATAATCAATTTATCAGAAATCGCTGTGGCATTTGGCAGACGCAATACTCTTGGCAATACACAAGGATCAGAATATAAGTATTCAAATTTTGAAGATACTTTGGAATTTCTTAAAAAACAAGAAACCGAATTAGAAAATTCCAGCAAAGAAATTCGCACTTTGACTTCGTCTTTTCATGAAATGATCAAAAATTTAAACGATACTGAAAAAGAACGCGAAGTCGTTTTGGCTGGAATTTCGCACGATTTACGCACTCCTTTGACGCGTCTGCGTTTAGAAGTAGAAATGAGTTTTTGTGATGACACTGATTGTCAGCAAGAAATGATTGACGATATAGAACAAATTGAAGACATAATTCGCCAATTTATGGAATTTGCCAAAACAAATTATATTGGAACTCCGTGCTTGTATAATCCGGCGAAAGTTTTTGAAGAAATTATGCAAAATGAAGTTTTACATAATCGCGAACTCAAAACCAAACTGCAACAAAATTTTGTTGATATGAAGTTGCATAAAAACGCTTTGGAACGTGCTATTTTGAATTTAATCAATAATGCTTGGAAATATGGCAAACCGCCGATTGAATTACGGGCTTTTACTAAAAAAGATCCGGAAACCAAAGAGCCAAAATTTTTGGTGATTGAAGTCGTTGATTACGGCGACGGCGTGAAATTAGAGCAAATGGAAAATTTAACTCACCCATTTGCACGTGGAGAAGCCGCCCGGACAAATGTCACCGGAACCGGCTTGGGCTTGGCTATTGTGGAACGCATAGTTAAATATCACAATGGCAAATTAGAATTTGAAAGCGGTCAGCAAGAAAAATTCAAAGGACAATTTGGATTATTAGCCAGATTAACTTTGCCGATAACAAATTAGCAAAAATTAAAAGTTAAAAAATTTCCACGAGATTTCCCAAAAAATTTTTGAGATTTCTCGTGGAAAATTGTTATTTACCAAAAATCATATTTTTCATCTTCTGGATTTTCGGTTTGTTCAATATCATTTGGGTTTGATATTTCTTCATCATTTTTATTTTCTGCTTCTGCTTCTGATTCTGATTCTGATATTGCTTCTGTTTTTATTTCAACTTCTGAAACTTCTGAAACTTCTGCATTTTCTTCAACTATATTATTATTCTCATTTTCGTTGATATTTTCAGCATTTATCTCATTTATTTCGCTTATTTCATTTTCTTTGATACTTTCTTTTGCTGAAATTTCTTCGCTTACTTCAGAGGATTTTCGTTTATTTTTAGTTTTGGTTTTAGTTTTTGCTTTACTAATTTTTTCAGCTTTGGCATACTTTTTTTTGCTTTCTTTGAGTTCTTTCAATTCTTTGTATGCTTTATCAATAAACATTTGTTGATTTTGTTCTTGTTTTTCGGCAATTTCAACAAAATTATTGCTTTCACCATTGTTATTGTTATTTGCATTGTCATTTGCATTGTTATTTAATAAAACCTTGCTCCAAGAACTTACATTTTTTGGTGATAAATTGAGTTGTTCCAAAATTCTACAAACTACAAAATCTATCATATCACCGATATTTTGCGGATATAAATAAAATCCCGGACACGGCGGCATAATTACGGCTCCGACCTTGCTTAATTCCAGCATATTTTGTAAATGCAAAGTAGAAAACGGCATTTCACGCGGCACTAAAACTAATGGTTTGCGTTCTTTAATAATTACATCGGCGGCACGAGCAATTAAAGAATCGGAAATTCCGTGAGCGATTTTTGCCAAATTTCCCATAGAACAAGGGCAAATTATCATCGCATCGGCACAGGAAGATCCAGAAGCAATTGGCGAGAAAAAATCATTTTCTGCATAAACATCTAACAAATCTGCATTTACGCCATTTTGAAAGCACATCAATAAAACTTTTTTAGCAATTTCCGTATCGTTATTGTTGTTGAGAATTGGCAACTCCAAACCGCATTCTTGCATAGCTACAGAGACGGCGGCATTAGAATATACAACGGAAACACGGCAAGACATAGTTAGCAGACATTCAATCAGACGCAAACCATAAGGAAAACCAGAAGCACCAGTCAAAGCGACGGTAATATGTGGCATTTCATCAAAATCTTGGTCATAAAAATTTTCGTCTTCATAATCGTTGTTATAGTCATAACCGTAGCCGTTGTAATCGTAATTTATTTGATTATTTTCCATAATATTTTTAATTTTGATTTTTAATGTTTAGTTTTTAGTTTTTAGTTTTTAATTTTTAATTTTTAATTTTTAATATATTCTTTTTGTTTTTCTATGATTTTTAATAAACTTTGTTCCGCCAAATCTAACATTTGATTTAATTGTTGTCGGCTAAAAAATTGATGTTCTGCGGTGCCTTGAATTTCTACGATTTCTAAATTTTGGTTCATAATCACGTTCATATCAGTCAAAGCGTTGGAATCTTCAGAATAATCCAAATCCACGAGAATTTGTTGATTTTTTTCGTATTCAACAATTCCCACAGAAATAGCCGCAACAATATTTTTTATAGGATTTTGGCTGATAATATTTTTTTCTAACAAATTCTGCACGGCAAAATAAGTTGCTAACCAACCGCCGCAAATACTTGCACAGCGAGTTCCGCCGTCGGCTTGAATTACATCGCAATCTACAATAATTTGGCGTTCGCCAAGCAATGATAAATCCAAACAACTTCGCAAACTACGTCCGATTAAGCGTTGGATTTCTTGACTTCTGCCATCAATTTTGGATTTGCGTTCGTTACGTTTTTGAGTTGCACGTGGAAGCATAGAATATTCAGCGGTTAGCCAACCTTGATTTTTGCCGATTAAAAAATCCGGCACTTTATTTTCTACGGAGGCATTGCAGATAACTTTGGTATTGCCAAAATTTACCAAAACGGAACCTTCGGCAAATTTGGTGAAATTTGTAGCAAAGGCAAACGGACGCAGTTGGTCAAAATTTCTGCCATCATTGCGAATAAACATATACATTTTTGAAATATTTTTTTATTTTTTATATTTTTTATATTTTTAATATTTTTAATATTTTTAATATTTTTAATATTTTCCACGAGATTTCCAAAAATTTTTTTAGATTTCTCGTGGAAATTTTGTATTTTTGTATTTTTGTATTTTTGTATTTTTGTATTTTTGTATTTTTATTGCAAAAAATCTTTTATTAGTTGCGTCAATTTTTCTACTAATTCAGTAGCGTTATCTTTGCTAAAAATTAACGGCGGCAATAAACGGATTATCTTGTCCGAAGTAACATTGATAACCAAACCTTTTTGCAAACCAAGTTTGACAATTTCTCCGCAAGAACGATCTAATTCAATTCCTAACATCAAACCATAACCGCGAACGCCAACCACGCCATCAACAGTTGCCAGATTTTTTGCCAATTCCGTTTTTATGAAATCGCCAATTTGTTGTGCGTTATTTAATAAATTGTCATTTTCTATAACGGAAATTGTTGCCAATGCCGCCGAAGTTGCTAATGGATTTCCGCCAAATGTAGTTCCGTGATTTCCCGGAGCGAATAAATTTGTAGCATTTCCAGACGCCAAACAAGCACCGATCGGCACTCCGGAGGCTAAACCTTTTGCCATTGTGACGACATCTGGCAAAATATTTGCGTGTTGAAATGCAAACCATTTTCCGGTACGACCCATTCCACATTGCACTTCATCGCAAATTAACAGCCATTTTTGTTGATCGCAAATTTTGCGTAATTGTTGTAAATATTCGCTGTCGGCCAAATAAATTCCGCCCTCGCCTTGTAATGGTTCTAACATTACGGCCACGATTTCATCTTTATGTTCGGATTCACATAATTTTTGAATCGCTGAAATATCATTAAAAGGAATGCGTATAAAAAAATCTACAATTGGTTCAAAACCTTTTTGGACTTTTGCATTTGCTGTTGCCGCTAATGTTGCAATGCTTCTGCCGTGAAAAGAATGCTCCATCACAACGATTTTTTTCTTGCCGGTTTTACCATTCTTATTTCCATACATTAACGCTAATTTTATGGCGGCCTCATTGGCTTCCAAGCCGGAATTACAGAAAAACACTTGTTGCATATTAGAAATTTGGCAGAGTTTTTCGGCTAATTTTTCTTGCAATGGAATTTCAAACAAGTTGGAAGTATGCAAAATTTTGGCGGCTTGTTCGGAAATAGTTTTGACTAAAACCGGATGCTTGTAACCCAAAGTATTCACCGCAATTCCTGCGAGTGCGTCTAGATATTTTTTGCCATTAGTTTCGCTATCAAACAAATAGCAGCCTTCGCCGTGAGAAAATGAAATCGGCAAACGGGCGTAAGTATTCATTAAATAAGAAGTTGTCATTTTTTATATTTTCCGTTTATAGTTTATAGTTTATAGCTTGTAGCTTATAAATTTATAAAAATTGTTGTTTAAATAAATTCCACGAGATTTTAAAAAGATTTTTTAAAATATTTTTTAAATAAAAAAAACTTTTCCAAAAAACTTTTTAGATTTCTCGTGGAAAAATAAAAATATGACAAAAAAAGATTTTTATTCAAAAGCAGAATTTTTTACCCCAGATGAAATTTTTGATATTCAAAAACAACGCTTCATAAATATTTTGAATATCATCAAAAATACCAAATTTAGCAATTTTTATCAGCAAAAAATTTTGCAACATAATCAAAATAAATTAACTTTGGACAATGTTATAGCAAAATTTAATAATTGTAATGATAAAGCCGATTTTTATAATTTGTTTAATCAACTTATTCCTTTTACTACTAAACAAGATTTACGCGAAAATTATCCGGACAAATTATGTTGCTTTGATAAAAAAAATTATGTGCGTTTGCATTGTTCCAGCGGCACAACCGGCAACCCAACAGCAATTTTTTATACCAAAGCAGATTTAGATAAATGGGCAGATTTAATGGCTCGTTCATTATTTGTCGCCGGAGTTCGTCCGGATGATGTTTTCCAAAATATGAGCGGCTATGGGCTTTTTACCGGCGGTTTGGGAATTCATCAAGGAGCCGAAAAATTAGGTTGCTTAACAATTCCTGCCGGAGCGGGAAATTCCAAACGGCAGATAAAATTATTGCAAGATTTTGGCGTCACTGTTATTCATATTTTGCCTTCTTATGCTTTGCATATTGCCGAAATAATTTCCGAATATAAAAAGCATCAATTTTCCAATTTGCGTATTGCTATCGTCGGAGCCGAACCTTATAGCGAAGAAAGCCGACAACGTATTCAAAATGCATTAGGAGTAAAAGTTTTTAATAATTTTGGTTTATCCGAAATGAACGGGCCAGGAGTTGGAATTGAATGCCAACAGCAAAACGGAATTCATATTTGGGAAGACTCTTTTATTGCAGAAATTATCAATCCGCAAACTTGTGAAATTCTGCCAAATGGAGAAATCGGCGAATTAGTTTTGACTACGCTAACTCGTGAAGGAATGCCGATTTTGCGATATCGCACACGAGATTTGACTAAAATTTTAGGCAACGATTGTCCGTGCGGAAGAAATCATTTGCGTATTGATAGAATTCTCGGTCGCAGTGATGATATGTTTATTGTTCGCGGCGTGAATATTTTCCCTATGCAAATTGAAAATATTTTGATGAACTTTCAGCAAATTAGCAATAATTATGTAATTATGCTGCAAACAAATCCGCAAAGTAATTTGGACGATTTGCATATAAAAGTAGAAATCAAAAATGAATTTTTCTCCGAAGATATTCGGCAATTACAGAATTTGCAAAAGGCAATAGAATCTGCATTACACGATGAAATTTTGGTGAGACCGATTATAGAATTGGTGCAACATAATTCGCTGCCAAAATCTGATGGTAAAGTTAAAAGAGTTATTGATTTGCGTCAAAAATAAAAAATAAAAAATAAAAAATAAAAAATAAAAAATAAAAAATAAAAAATAAAAAATAAACAAATTTCCACGAGATTTCATAAAAAATTTTTAAAATCTCGTTAAAATTTCGTAGAAAATTTTCAATTCAAAACTACAAAATAAAAAACAAAAAAATTATGCCTATTTACGAATATCATTGCGATTCTTGCGGAAATCAGCAAGAACATTTACAAAAAGTTTCGGATGCTGAAATTAAAACTTGTCCAAAATGTGGCAAAAATACTTATAGAAAATTGATATCTGCTGCTGGTTTTCAACTCAAAGGAAGTGGTTGGTATGAAACTGATTTCAAAAATGAAGGAAAATGTCCGGCAAAATCTCCGGCTTGTGCGGCTTGTCCGGCTGGTGGCGATTGATATAAAAAAATGAAAAGCAATTTTCCACGAGATTTCTGAAAAATTTTTTGGATTTCTCGTGGAAAATATTTGAAAATACTCAAAAATATAAAACTATAAAACGCAAATTTTATGGAATTAACTCAACAACGCTTGGACGAAATTTTTGTCGCTCACAAAAATGCAAATTTTGATTTGTTATTAGAACTTTCGCAAAAATTACAACAAGATTTCCCTAATCTTGCTTTGAGTTATAAAGCCGCCGGAATCGCCTTGTTAGCAAAAAATCGTAAAAATGACGCAGTTTTGGCAATGCGGCAAGCCGTAAAATTAAATCCAAATGACGACGAGGCAATTTTCAATTTAGGAAAAGTTTTGTTAGAAATCGGCGAAATCTACGAAGCCGAAAATTTATTTTTGGCAATGGCGGAAATTGTATCCGAAAAATTAAAACAACCATTGATGGAAATGTTAATTCAACGCGCGAAAATTTATCAAGATAAGCGTTATTTTGCTACGGCGAACAAATTTTTTGAAGCAATTTTGTTGATTGATCCAAATTTACAAAATATTCGCAGAAATGTAATGATAAATTTGCAGTGCTACGGCGAACCAGAACAATCTTTGCAAATGATTAAGCAATATTTTTCCGCTCCGGAAAATAATTGGGACAACATACGTTCCCGTATGATTTACGAAAATTATGCGGCCAACATAGATTTGCCAAGTTTTGGCAAAACCATTCGTCAATATCGCGATGCCGTCGCAGAAAAATATCCGCCGATGTTTGATTTTCATAAAGATATCAAACTCAAAAACAAACTAATTCAAAGAACTCAAAAAACTAACCGCTTACGCATTGGTTTTGTCGTTAATTGGTTTATTCCAACTGCCGTTAGTTATTTCTTTTTTAACGTTTTGGCGGAATGCAAAAAATCTGAAACTTCTGTGGAATTCATTTTGTATTATTCCAAAGAAGCTCGGTCAAATTTATTGCAGGAATATTCGGCAAGTTCCATTTTCAAACATATTTCAAATATTTCTATGTTCAGCGACAAGGAGGTTGTGCATAAAGTTATTGCCGATAATATAAACATTTTGTTTGATTTGACTTCGCATACAACTATGGCTCGTCCGTGTATTTTTGCATTTCGTGCTGCTCCGATTCAGATTTCCTGGATTGCTTGGTTAGCATCAACCGGCATTCCAAATATGGATTATTTTTTAGCCGATGAGGTTATAGTTCCGCGTTCAGAAAATAATTACTACGAGCAGCAATTCAGCGAACAAATTTTGCGTATGCCAAACGTTTGGGTTAATTACGCACCACCCAATTATTTGGAAGATTTTTATAAACCGCGTGAATTAAAAAATTTCCACGAGAATTCTCAAATTATTTTTGGCAATTTCAACACCGTAGATAAAATCACTCCACAAACTTTAAATTTATGGGCGTTAGCTCTGAAAGCCGTGCCGAATTCTCAACTTGTTTATATGCGAGGTGAATTACGCGATGATTTGATAAAACAGCGTATAAAAAATTTTTTGATTTCTCGTGGAATAAATGCAGCCCGTATAAATTTAATAGCAAATAAAAATGCGGACGAATATTTTTCAGCATACCAAAAAATAGATTTTGTGTTGGACGCTTTTCCCGCAACCGGCGGAACAAGTAGCATAGAAGCGTTGATTATGGGAGTTCCGGTTTTGACTTTAATTGGCGAAAAAATGCCCAGCCGATTATCCGCAAGTTGTCTGAAAGCAGTTGGCTTGGAAGAATGGATTTGCAAAAATCAGCGAGAATTCGTCAAAAAAGTTAAATTTTTTGCCGATGAAAAACAAACAAAATATTTAAACAATTTGCATAACAATTTACGTCAACGCACGTTGGAATCTGCGTTATGCGACGCAAAATTATTCGCCAAGAATTTCGCAGAAAAAATGTGGGAAGTTTGGAATAAATTTTTACAAGAAAATTCTTAAAAAAATTCTTAAAAAATTTTTAAAAATTTTTTAAAAAATTATTAAAGTTTTTTAAATCATTTCCGTAAAAGTTTTCAGAGGAAATAAAACACAAAATTTCTTATATTCATTATTCATTATTCATTTGCTTTTTTATTTTATATCTTTGTATTGAGTATTTAATCGTTCTATTTTTAAATTTTTTAATTTATCAATTAACATTAAAAAAACATTATTTAACAATCATTTTTAACAATTTAAACTTTTTTTCATTTAGGAGAAATTATCATGGCTTCCGTATTGAATACTAATATGCCTTCTTTAAATACCCAACGTCATTTAGCAAAGGCACAAAATAACTTAAATAATTCTTTACAACGTTTATCTTCCGGTTTAAGAATTAACACAGCAAAAGACGATGCAGCTGGTTTGGCTATTTCTCAACGTATGACTGCTCAAATCAGAGGTTTGAATGTTGCTCAACGTAACGCAAATGACGGCGTATCTATGGCACAAACTGCTGAAGGTGCATTGTCTGAAATGGGAGATATCTTACAACGTGTTCGTGAATTAGCTGTTCAATCTGCCAACGCAACTAATTCAGCTGGTGATAGAAAATCTCTTAACGATGAAGTTAATCAATTAGTTGCTGAATTAAACCGTTTTGCTAATACTACCGAATTCAACGGAATGAAATTGTTGAATGGTGATAATTCTGTTGCTGCTTTCCAGATTGGTGCAAACGCTAACCAAACAATTACTGCAACCACCACCGACTTCCGTACCAA
>SFHR01000032.1 GCA_004555545.1 Dechloromonas aromatica (nom. nud.) | reverse complement strand
TTTTGGTTTATATTTTTGCTTATTTCTTGCGTAGAAAAAATTATTTTTAGTGGCGTTTTTGGTGCATAATGTCCGGGAAGCGAACCGGAAACTCGCGGAATATTTTCGTTAGTATTTTGTAAAGTCAAATTATATTTTTGCAAAACGCCGTTAATTTTTTCCGCAGAAATATGTCCCGGACGCAAAATCTGCGGTTGCGAATTACTGCAATCCAAAATCGTAGATTCTATGCCGATTTGACAATCACCGCCGTCCAAAATCATTGCGATTTTTTCGCCTAATTCACTTTGGACGTGTTTTGCCGAAGTCGGACTAATTCTGCCGAACAAATTCGCCGAAGGTGCTGCAAGTCCTCCGTGAGCCTTACGTTGCTGAAAATTTTTGAGCAATTCCAACGCCAACGGATGATTTGGAATCCGAATTCCAACGCTATTTTGTCCGCCGGTTATGAAATCCCCCACATTTTTTGGATTTCTCGGCAAAATCAGCGTTATCGGGCCCGGAGAAAACGTCTGGAAAATATCAATCACATAAGGCGGCATTTTTGATAAATCTGCCCAAAAATCTAACGCCGAAATATCTGGCAAATGCACAATCAACGGATGATTTTTTGGGCGTCCTTTGACGGCAAAAATTTTATTCACCGCATTTTCGTTACTCGCATCGGCTCCGAGTCCATAAACGGTTTCCGTTGGAAATGCAACTAAATCGCCGTTTAACAAAAAATCAACGGCTTGTTTAATTTTTAAAATCATTTTTATTATTTTGATTTTTTTGCTTTTTTATTTTTTGCTTTTTACTTTTTATTCTTTACAAAATTTTCCACGAGATTTCCAAAAAATTTTTTAGATTTCTCGTGGAAAAAATTTCGTTTTTTATTTTTTTATTTTTTTATTTTTTTATTTTTTTATTTTTTTATTTACGCATTGCTTTTTCTGCCGGAGTCAAAGAATCTATAAAACCTTGTCTGGCGAAAATTCTTTCGGCGTATTTCATCAACGGAGCAAGTTCCGCCGGTGCTTTGATCTTGTAATGATCAAACCGCCATAACAACGGAGCAATCGCCACATCCAACATTGAAAATTCATCGCCAAGCAAATATTTTTGTCGCGAGAAAATCGGCACAATTCCTACTAATTGTGTGACGATTTGTTTTCTGGCGTTTTCTCTTTCTCTTTCGGAGGAATGTTTATTTTCCAATACCATCATAAAATGAAAAATTTCGCGTTCAAAACCTAACAAAATTTGTCTTGCTCTGGCTCTCATTATGGGATCTTGCGGCATCAGTTGCGGATGCGGAAAACGCTCGTCTATGAATTCGCCGATTACGGAGGCGTCAAACAAAGCCAAATCGCGTTCTTCCAAGACCGGCACTTTGTTATGTTCGCTATTTTTGATTCCGGAGACGGATTCTGGAATGATGGAATTATCAAATTCGTCCAAATCAATTACCTGAAAATCCATACCTTTTTCGTAAAGGACAATACGGCAGCGATGGCTCAATGGGCAAGTTGTCCCAGAATATAAATTCATCATAATATTTTTTCTTATTTTTAGTTTTATTTAAAAATGTAAAAATTTAAAAATTTAAAATTTAAAAATTTAAAAATTAAAAAGCGTCCGAGAAAATTTTGGCTTCCGAAACTTTGTTGGCTGCTAATAAATTATTCATTGCGGAAATCATCATTTTATTGCCACATAAATAAAAATCTGCGTTGCTCAAATTTGAAACATTTTGCAAATATTTTTCTACGGCATTATGCACCAAACCGGTTTCGCCGTTCCAAGAATTTGCGTTATTGTTATTCTCATCAGAAACCACCGGAACATAATTGAAATTTTTATGTTGTTGTTGCCATTTATTTAACAATTCTTCGGCATACAAACCGCTTGGAGTTCTTACGCCCCAAAATAAATAAACCGGACGATTTTCATCTGCATTGTTAGCAAAATAATCTTCCAAAATCGCTTGAATCGGAGCAAATCCGGTTCCTCCGGCAACAAAAACTAAGGGGTTTGCAGAATCTTTACGCAAAATGAAATTGCCTAACGGAACAATCACATCAACAATATCTTTGACTTTGAAAGTGCCATCAAAGAATTTTGGCGTGAAATATCCGCCTTCAATGCTACGAATATGCAATTCAATTTCGTTTTTATCGTTTGGCAAATTAGCAATAGAAAACGCACGCGGACGCTTATCATCTGACATAATTTTCAAATATTGTCCGGCAACAAATTGTAGCGTTCCGATTTTTTGATTATCAGCGTTGGTAGCCGCCAAACGCAAAATAACTTTCATAATATCGGAATCTAATTTTTCCATTGATTCTATTCTTGCCCGTAAAACTTGTGGCGTTGGCAAATGAGCTTGAACAGCGTTGGCACAATGCAAATTCAGATTTTGTTCGCCATCGGCAATTTGAGAAATACAAGTCAAAATATAGCCATTTTCGCGTTCTTGGTTGCTCAAAGCCCACTTGGCGATTTCATTTTCGGGAATAGTAAATTTTGTTTTGCCACTGACAACTTTAGATTTACAAACGCCGCAAACGCCTTTTTTACAACTATAAGGCAACTGAATATCATTTTTGATGGCGTTATCTAAAATAGTTTGCTGTTTATCAGAATCAGCAATATCAAATTGCAAATTGCTTGGTTGAATTGTTACTTTTGCTTTTGCAGACATAACTTTTATTCCTTTTTTACTTTTTTACTTTTTTACTTTTTTACTTTTTTACTTTTTCAAAATTATTTCAAAAAAATTTTTTAATTTCTCGTGGAAAATTATCAAAAATTATCCATCAATTTCTATTTTGCGTAAATTATCACGCAAAATTGCTCCGTATTCGTATTTTCCGGCACAGACAAAACTACATAAAGCCAAATCTTCCTCGTCTAATTCCAAGCAACCAAGTTTTTGTGCCATATCGGTATCGCCGCAGATCAAATAACGCAATAACGGCGTTGCCAAAATATCCAAAGGCATTACGGCTTCATAATTTTCTATGGGAATGATTGCACGCGGAGAGCCGTTGGTGCTGGTGGTGAAATTATATTTTTGTTTAGATCCAAATAATTCAGCAATTTTGGACGCAAACACATTTTTAACCGAAAATTTATTCCAACCAGCACGGAAATAATGGAAAAATTCCCGATGATGTTCTTCTTGCAAACAAGAAACCTGCAAATGATAACGCCCTAAAAAGCCATTTTCTAACGAAGTCATTCCGCGTCCGCCAAATACAGAGCCGGAAATAATGCGATATAAATTATTTTCTGGCGATAAAATCTGTGTTTTCAAATCAGAATTTTCAATTTTCATTGTAGCGAGTTCGGATTCCGACAAATTATTCAAGCGATTTTCGCGAATTTTGCCGTTATCTTTTTTGCTGTTATGCTGATGTTTATTTGGCAAAGATAATTCATCATTAGCCAAAATATCTAACAAACTTGCTCCCAAACGCGTTTTAATCAAACGAGGTTTTTTAACAACAGGACCTCCGAGAGCGATCACGCGTTCAACCGGCAAAATTCCAGTAGCAAATAATTCGCCGATAGCTGCGACGTCTTGATAATTCAAATGCCAAACTACGTGTTTTAAACTTGCCGGACGTAAAAAATGAATATGCGTGGAAGGCAAACCAGCTGGATGCACGCCGGTGAAAGTTTCGCTGATAACGCCGGGCAAATCGCTTCCTGGCCACGTTCCGCCTTGACTCTGGCAAATATAAACCGTGTTGGTGAGTTTGCGTAAAATTTGCACACCAATGCGGAAATAAGATTCGCCGTTGTTTAATAATTTGATGGCTTGACGCGGTTCAACTGCCAACGGATTTGTATCAATGGCGGTGATAAAAATTGCTTCGGCTTTGCTATCGGCTTTGGGGATTTTGCCAAATGGGCGAGTTTTGAAAGCCGTCCAAAGTCCAGATTGCAATAATTGTTCTTTGATTTGTTCGGCGGACAAGCTCGGAATTTCTGCGGAAGAATATGCTTTGAATTGCACAAATTCTTCGGGCTTTTCATTATTTACGTCAATGATGATAGATTTCAGAGCACGTTTTTCGCCGCGATTGATAGCACAAATCACGCCACCAGCCGGAGCAGTAAAATTCAAACTTGGATTATTTTTGTCAGTGAATAATTTGTCGCCGCATTTGACGGTATCGCCAACTTTGACGTGCATTGATGGTTTGATATCTTTGTAATCGTCGGCGATTAAAGCGACTTGTTTAATTGTTGGTTCGGAGTTGAGATTAGCATTATTTTTATGTTCGGAAGAAATTACAGGTTCTCCCAAAATTGGCAAGTTCAAGCCACGTTTGATGTGTATCATAAAAATTAAAACTTATAAATTAGTTGAAATAAAAATAGTTAGAAATAATTGAATTTGTTAAATTTTATATTATTTAACAACTCAACAAATTTTCCACGAGAATTCCAAAATTTTTTATAGAAATCTCGTGGAAATTTGTTTTTTATATTTTTGGCAAAGTCACTCCAACTTGTCCTTGATATTTTCCGGCACGATCTTTATACGAAGTTTCACAAATATCATCTTTATCAGCTTCAAAAAATAACACCTGAGCACAACCTTCACCAGCATAAATTTTCGCCGGAAGTGGCGTAGTATTTGAAAATTCCAGCGTCACATAACCTTCCCACTCGGGCTCAAACGGCGTGACATTGACAATTATTCCGCAACGTGCGTAAGTGCTTTTGCCTAAACAAATGGTCAAAACTTGGCGAGGAATGCGGAAATATTCAACGGTTCTCGCCAAAACAAAGGAATTCGGCGGAATAATACAAAAGTCATTTTCAATTTCTACGAAAGATTTTTCGTCAAAATTTTTAGGGTCAATAATCGTAGAATTGATATTGGTAAAAACTTTGAATTCCCGTGCACAACGAATATCATAGCCGTAAGAAGACGTGCCATAAGATACAATTTTATTGCCATCAACTTGGCGAATTAAAGTTGGTTCAAACGGAGAAATCATTTGATATTGTTCCGCCATTTTGCGAATCCATTTATCAGACTTGATGCTCATATTTTTTTATCTTTTTTATATATTTCGTTATTTTTCCACGAGATTTCCCAAAAATTTTTTGAGATTTCTCGTGGAATTTTGTTTTTTTGTTTTTTTTACTTTTTTAAATATTTTCTAAACCTTGAAAATCATCAGCATTTTGCTGTGAATTCGCAGCTGTTCCAGCCGCCACCGGTTTGGCTATTTCAGCCGTTGGCGTTGCAGCCGTAGCATTTTGGGCTTTATCTTGTTCTAACGGTTCAATATCTTCTACTTCTTCATATTTCGGGTCATAGATGTAAATTTGTTTATTGCTTTCTCTATGTTGGAAAATGTAATGCGACAACTTGCGGATAATCATTTCATCCAAAACAAAATCTGCCGCCAACAACATAGTTCCATTATTTGCAAACAAATCGCGAGACAATTTCATTCCGGGTTTTAATCCCAAAACTGACAAAGTAACTTCCGGAATATTTTCAGCTGCATCAACATCTTCGTCCAACGGAATAATTTGTTGAGCGTTGTCAATTTCTTGAATATTTGTCGGCGTCTGCAACGGCGTAATAGTTTGTGGAGTCACAACTTGCGGCGTTACTTTTGTAGGCGGAATCGGCGAAATCGTGCTGGTAGTTTTTGGAGTTGGCGAAACTGTCGGTTTTGGCGTTTGAACTTGCGTTGTAGCCGTAGCGGTTGGCGGTTTGACCGAATTTGCTCCAGACCATAATAATTTTTCATACACAGCGACAACTTCCGGATCGTAGCGTTTGCCAGAATTATTGTGAATATAACCGTAAACTTCGGTGCCGGATTGTTTTTTTCCGGTCAAATAACCTTCTATAAGTCCATCATGTTCATTGGCGACTGCCAAAATTCTTGAACCAATCGGAATTTGTTTTCCGGCGAGTTTTTCCGGATAACCTTTGCCGTCAAAATGCTCGTGATGACTGCGAATTATCACGGCGGCACCTTTCATATCTTCCAATGGCATTAACAATTCTTCGCCTTTTATAGGATGTTCGCAGAAAATTTTACGTTCTTCGGCAGACATTTTTACTGGTGCTTTGTTTAATAATTCATCGGAAAAGCCAATCTTGCCAATATCGTGTAATAGACCAGCCAAAAAAATATCATTGACTTCTTTAATCGGTAATTTCATATTTACGGCAATTTTTCTTGCTAATTCGGCAACTCTACGAGAATGTCCGGCAACTTTGCCACCGCGTAATTCAATCAAACTGGAAAATATTTTGATGGAAGTAAGAAAATTCTTTTTGAGCCGATCATTTGCTGAACGCAAATCAGAAGTGCGTTTGGCGACTTTTTCTTCCAACGAGGAATTTAAGATTTTTAATTGATTATTTTGTTCTTGTGTTAATTTTTCTAAGCGTTCTTTTTCGGCTTTTAAATGCTGAACTTTTAAAGCTTCTTTAATGCAAGAAATTAAATCATTTTCGTTCCAAGGTTTAGAAACATAGCGATAAATTTGTCCATCGTTAATTGCATCAACGGTGGAATCCATATCGGAATAACCGGTTAGCAAAATCCGCATAATGTTTGGAAATTTTTGCCGCACGGAAGCTAAAAATTCGGCTCCATTCATATTTGGCATCCGCATATCAGAAATAATCACGTTGATATTGCCGTTTTCTTGATCTATGATTTCTAAACCTTTGGCACCGGAATCTGCCGTGAGAACGCGATAACCGAACGGACGAAATAAGCGTTTCATAGATGACAAAATATTTAATTCATCATCAACGCACAAAATTGTTGCCGCCGGAGTTTTTGCTGTTGTTGCTTCTGCCATAATAAATTCCTTTGTAGTTTGATTTTGAATTTGAATTTAATTTTTGTTTTGCATTTTTATTTTGATTGTAATTTTTACATTTTGATTTTTTGTATTTTTATTTTGTTGTTTTGTTGTTTTGTTGTTTTGTTATTTTCCTAATTCCACGCTTCGCTGTTGAGCCGCTTGACAAGCTTTTTCCACGAGATTTTCAAAATTATTTTTGAAAAATACATCCAACGCCGCCGCCGTTGTGCCCCCTTTGGAAGTTACTTTTTGGCGTAATTGTGCAAAATTATCTTTTCCGGAATCTATGTTATTTTTGGCTAACAAAGCGGCTCCGAGCATTGTTTGTAATGCTAATAATTCGGCTTGTTTATTGTCAAAGCCCATATTTTGAGCCGCTTTTTGTAATGCTTCCAAAAATAAAAATACATACGCCGGGCCACTGCCGGAAATCGCCGTGATTGCGTCAATTTGATTTTCGTCATTGAGCCATAAAATTTTGCCGACCGAACTCAATAAATTTTGAGCGAGATTTTTGTTAGTTGCATCTACATTGGCGTTAGCGAAAAGTCCGGACATTGCTTGATTTATCAACGCTGGAGTATTTGGCATAACGCGGACAATTTTTAAATTTGTAGCGTTCAAAAAAGTTTGAATTTTTTGCGTAGTCATTCCGGCGACTATGCTGATAATCAAAGCGGTTTGCCAAAAATTTAATTTTTGCAAAGGTTGCAAAGCGTCTGCCAAATTTTGTGGCTTGACGGCTAAAAAAATGGTATCAAAATTATTTGCGTTGCTGATTTCATCTGCGAAGGAAAAAATTGTGATTTCTGGGAATTTTTTTTGCAGAGATTTTGCTGCAATTTGAGAAATTTCCAAAACGGAAATTTTTATATTTTGTTGCTTTTGATTAGCCAAAATTCCGCCGATCAAAGCGGTAGCCATATTTCCGCCGCCGATAAATAAAATATTTTGTTGATTTTGTTGCATTATCTTTATCCTATATTTTTTATTTTGCTATTTTTCCACGAGATTTCTAAAAAATTTTTTGAATTTCTCGTGGAAAATTTTATTTTAATAATATCTGACATTTGCCTTTGGTGGCATAGACAAAGGTTTATTAGAATTTCTGGTGCGTTTTGGAGCTTCCATAATTCTGCCGGATGAATTTCTGGGAATGTTTTGATTTTGCAACTGAATTTGCTGTTGATGCGGTTTATTTTTGTCCGCAGAAATTGATAATTCAGTTGCCCGAAATGGCACGGCTTTATTGAATTCTTGGTCTAATAAGCGTTTGCGTTCGTTGGCGATTTGTTCGTCCAAAAGTTTGGTATCTTTGTTTTGGGCGACAAAACTTTCACGCATAGCCAACAAAGATTCCAACTGCGGCGAGGTTTTCAGCGATTGTTGTAATGGTTTCCAGAAATTTTTTGGGCGGCTCATAGCGTTTTGGAATTCGCTGTCGGATTTGGCGGTCAATTTTGCCAGATCGCTACGATCTTTACGCATTGCCCATTCCAAAGCTCGGTCGCCCCAATCGTTGCGGATTTCTGTGTTGGCTCCGTTTGCTAATAATTTTTGGACGCTGTTGATTTTTCCTTCATAAACCGCCATCATCAAAGGTGAGGAGCCGTTTGGAGATAAAGCGTTGATATTTGCACCATTTTGCAATAATTTATCAATCAAAGCGTCATTGCCGTTGAAAGCCGCGTAATGCAAAGGCGACCAGTGATTTTTTGGCGAGTTAATATTCGCACCATTATTTATTAAAAAATCAATAATATTTTGCTGATTTTTCCAAACCGCCAACGCCAACGGAGTTTCGCCGTGCCGATTTAAAACGTTGATGTTTGCACCTTTGGCGAGAAAAAATTGAAGCATTTCCAAATTGCCTTCCCAAGCGGCAATGTGAATTCCTTGCCCGATGCGACTACCTTCAAAATTTACGGACAAACCAGCGTTTAGCCATTGTTCAGCTTGTTTGATATCGCCTACTTCCAAAGTATTAGAAAATGCGGTTGGTGATGGCAAATCATCAGCGTGAGAATGCGAAATCATTAAAATAAAAACAAAAATACAAAAAGTAGCAAAGACAAAACGCAAGTGAGACAAATTTTTATAGTTGCAAAAACTAATCATAAGTAATAAATAAATGTGAAAAATATAAAGCATCAAATGATAAAGAATTGTATTTTATTTTCTTGTATTTGTCATTTACTAATAGTATTTTTTGGAGATATTTTGTTGCAAAAAAATAGTAATAATAACAATAATAATAATAATGCAAAAAATAATATAAATATTGAATTAGTAAATGTAAAAAGTAGTAATAAAAATAATTTGGAAATTCCAGAATTAAAGTTAAAAGATAATACAGAAAAAGTTGCAGAAGTAAAGCCAAAAAATAGCGAAAAAGATATTAAAAAAAATAATAAAAATATTATTAGTAAAAACAAAGAAAATAGTAATAAAATCAAAAAAGAAATTACAAAAAATAATTGGCAAAAGCAAATTACAAAGCATTTTAATAAACTCAAAAAACAGCATTTGTTTTATCCTTTGGAAGCAATTCAAAATAATATTCAAGGCGTGGTAGAAGTCAGAATTTTTTTAGATAACAATGGTAATGTGATAATCAGCAGAGTTGAAAATTCCAGCGGTTATGAAATTTTAGATAATGCTGCGTTAAAAGCAGTAAAAAGTATAAAAGGTTTGGAAGAAAATGCTCCACGAGAATTTATTTTGCCGGTTAGATTTAGTTTGAATTAAATATTATTTATAAATACAATTTTTCCACGAGAAATCTAAAAAATTTTTTGGAAATCTCGTGGAAAATTGTTGCGAAGTAAAATAAAAAGTAAAATAAAAAGTAAAATAAAAAGTAAAATAAAAAGTAAAATAAAAAGTAAAATAAAAATATGTATAAAAAAAATGGTTTTTCTTTAATAGAATTGGTTATTAGTTTAAGCGTTATTTCCTTGTTGTTAGGAAGTAGTTTGATATTAGTAAATTCAATTTATAAAAATAACAAAACTCAACAAGACGAAATTTTATTAAATACTATTAGAGAAAGTTTATACGGCTTTGCGATTACTCACGGGAGATTGCCTTGTCCGGCAGAAAATGAAAATAATTTGCAAAGCGAAAATTGTAATTTGACGCACGGAATTTTGCCAAGCGTTTTATTAGGAGTTCCAAAAACAGATCGCTTTGGAAATGCAATTAGTTATTATGTAAATGTGGCGTTTTCTAAACCTTTGGAAGATGATGAACTTTGTAGTTTTAATTTGGCAACCGGTGAAGGTAATGATAGTGTAAGAAAATCATTAGCAGACATTTTGGCAGATAGTAATAATAAAAATGATAAATTAGCCATAGAAGTGGCTTCCGTGATTGTTTTACATAATGCACGTGGCAAAAATTCTGCTAATAGTAATGAGCAAGAAAATAGTAATAATGATACTTATTTTGTTAGCCAAGCAGAAACCCAAAATTTTGATGATAAAGTAATTTGGATTACGCCTTATCAACTCAAATATAAAATGATAGAAGCCGGAAGATTGCCGTAAATTTATAGTATTTTTTATTTTTCAAAATAATATTGCCAATATAATTGTAATGATCTATTTTTATACTCAAATAAACTTATATTTTCTTGATTATTAAAATTCATAAATTCAATACCAAAACTATTATTTTTATTCACACTATAATCAGCAGTAAAGCCATAAGCAAAAAGTTTTTGATTGCGTTTGCGTGGAATAAAATTCGCTAAATATATACGCGAAGAATTCCATTTTTGATAATGAGCAAAAACTTCAAATAACCATTTATTATGTGGCGAGTATTTATGATTTGCAGCAATAAAAAATCCTTTTTTATTTCCGCCGGGACGGTTATTTTCTGCTTTATCAAACAAAATTCCAGCCGTTAGTGTTGTCAAATAATTATTTTGTGAATACTTCAAATCTGTTTTTAATTCATAAACTTTTGCATTATATGCTTTGAGATTTCTATAAGTATTTCGCGTTAAATTAAAGCCAAAAGTTGTCTGAAAATTATTATTTTTATTATCATAAAACGGAGTTAGTCCAAGCGAAAATTTTTGCTGTGATAAATATGGTTTGGCGTCCAAATTTATAACATTATAAGCAAAATTAGAAGTAATTTTTATATTATCATTTGCACCGAGATAAAATTCCGGCATTTGATATAAAATTTGTCCAGTTGCCGTATTAAAATAAGTATAGTGATTATGATTTTTGGTATTTAATTTAACGAAAATTTTGTCATTTCTATCACTAATCTTGTGCATAAAACCGACATTTACATTAAAATTTACTCCGCCGTGTTTTACAAAATTATCAGCTAATATAAATACGATAGTTTGATTGCCGTCACTGGCTTCAAATAAAGGGTTTGTTGTGCCTTGATTTATGTTTGTATCATAACCAACTGCCAACTTTAACCAAAATGCATTTTTGATATTTTTGTTATTATTGTTAGCATCATTTTCATTGCAAGAACTATTGCGAATTTGTTGAATAATACTTTTTATATTTTGCCTTAATATATATTTTGTTTCTAATTCTTTTAATAATATTTCGCTTTGAAATTTATTGCCGATTTTGCATTGTAAAATTGCCAAATCTAATTTTGCTCCGGCGTGATTAGCATCAAGTTTTATAACTTTATTTAATAAAATTTGTGCTTGTAGTAAATCATTATTTTTTATTTCTTGCAATGCTTGTGTATAAATATTTTCTACATTTTCTTCTGCTGATAAATTTTGTAAATTAAAAATAAAAATAACAAAATTACAAAGCAAAAATATTGTATAAATAAAGTGTTTTTTCATCATTATTTTATTATTTAATTATTTAATTATTTAATTATTTTTGCTTAAATTTTGTTATTTTTGATAAATACTAAATTCTATAAGATTAACGCAAATCTAAAATAGTCCAATTATTTTTTTGAGCCGCTTCTAATAGTTTTGCATCTGGATTAACTGCTACTGGATTTGATACTTTATTTAACAATGGCAAATCATTAAATGAATCGCTATAAAAGTATGTTTTTTCAAAACTTCCCCAAAATAATCCGTAGTTTTGTAAAAATTGTTCTACGCGAAAAATTTTGCCTTCTCTAAATGATTTTTTACCTATACATTCGCCGGTATAATTTCCGTTTTCCATATTTTGTTCGGCAGTAGTGCAAATCAAATAAGGTATTTTAAAATAACGGGCAATCGGAGCAGTAATAAAAGTATTTGTTGCACTAACTAACGCACACAAATCGCCATTTTGTAAATGCCGCTGAACCAAATCAATTCCTTTTGGTAATATAACCGGTTTGATTTTGTTATCAAAGTATTCTTTATAAAAATTATTTAAGGTTTCTCGTGGAAATTTTGTCAAAACATTTAACTGAAATGCCACAAACTCATCGGCATCCAAAACTCCTTGCCGATATTGTTGCATATATTCATTATTTTTTTTGCGGAATTCTGTTGCATTAACTATATTATTTTCACAAGCAAATTCGCCCCATAAGTAATCTGAATCTGATGATAATAAAGTATTATCTAAATCAAACAATGCTAAATTTTTTGCTACACTTATACTCATAATATTTTATTTATTTTTACTTAATTATATTATTATTATTATTATATTTTTATTATAACTATTTTTGTTTATCTAATTCACCCAAATTCGGCAAAGTCGCAAATGTTTTTAATGAACTAAACATAGTTTGATATTGCTCAATATAACTATTCA
The DNA here is from genome assembly GCA_004555545.1 of Dechloromonas aromatica (nom. nud.). Taxonomy (GTDB): domain Bacteria; phylum Pseudomonadota; class Gammaproteobacteria; order Burkholderiales; family Rhodocyclaceae; genus SFHR01. The sequence goes on along the minus strand of SFHR01000032.1, from coordinate 36,857 downwards.
TTAAATTTTGTAATGATGACTTTTGCATAGTAAAAAATTGCGTCCAAAATTCATTTTGTAACGTAGTATTTTCGCCTTGTAATTTACTTTGAAAATCTAAAAAAGTATTCATAGTATTTTCCAAATACTTTACAAACATTCCTTGCATAGTGCTGCCGTAAAAACGAATGAAACTATTTAATATTTCTTTTGAAAATAATGGCATTGAACCGCTTTCTTCTTCTAATATTATTTGCAACAAAATATTACGCGTCAAATCTTCATTTGTTTTTGCATCACAAACTATAAAAGGTTCGCAAGTAAGCACCAAATTTTTTATTTCTGTAATAGTTATATAAGCACTATTTTTTGTATCATACAAACGCCGATTTGGGTATTTTTTTATTAACCTAACATTGTCGTTAGTTTCGTTAATTATTGTGTTATTAGTTGGGTTATTCGCAGACATAAAAATATAAAAAAAAAGCATTTACTTAAAAATATTAGTAAATGCACATATTATCTTTAACAGAAGAAATTTGGTGGCCAATCGCGGAATCGAACCACGGACACAAGGATTTTCAGTCCTCCGCTCTACCAACTGAGCTAATTGGCCTTTGAAAGAAAGTTTGCATTATACATTAAAAAAAATAAATGTCAAGCAAATTTTTAAAAATTTTTAAAAATTTTTAAAAATTTTTTAAATTCTTAAATTTTTAAATTTTTAAATTTTTAAATTTTTTCCACGAGATTTTCAAAAAAATTTTTAGATTTCTCGTGGAAAATCTGCATTTTCATCATTTTCTGAATTTTTATTATTTTTACGCATTTTCTGTAAGGCAAATTTTGCTAACAATAATTTCAGATTTTCTAACCCTAATTTTTGTTTAGCACTCACATAAACGTTTGGAATTAACGGATCCAAAGCGTCTAAATTTACGTTTTGAATATTTTCAAAATTCTGTGACAACTTTTCTTGCAAATCTCTTTCATTGCTTATCGCCAAATCTATTTTGTTGAAAACCAAAATCTGTGGCGGAATTTGACTGCCAATATCATTATTTATTTCTTGTAAAACTTCATTGACCGCTTTGATTTCTGCATCTTTCATTGCTGAAGAAAAATCTATCACGTGCAACAAAACATCTGCATAACAAGTTGCCTCCAAAGTGGCGTGGAATGCGTTAATCAAACTATGTGGCAAATCACGTATAAAACCAACTGTATCAGCAACAATTGCCTGACTTTGCGAATCTGCCAACCATAAACGCCGAGCCGTTGTATCAAGTGTGGCAAATAATTGATTTGCCGAATAAACATTCGCTTTCGTCAGAGCGTTGAAAAGCGTTGATTTTCCGGTATTTGTGTAGCCGATAAATGCAACATTTAAAATTGCAAAATTTTTATTGCTATCAAATCTGGAAAAATTCTGCGTTCTCCGTTGTTTTGATAATTTGGCTAATTTTTGTTTCAAAAATATAATTCGCTGATTTAACAAACGTCTATCCGTTTCCAACTGACTTTCGCCGGGCCCACGTAAGCCGATTCCGCCTTTTTGACGTTCCAAATGCGTCCAACCGCGAACTAAACGAGTTGATAAATGCTGTAATTGTGCTAATTCTACTTGCAAACGCCCGTCCGCAGTGGCGGCACGTTGAGCAAAAATATCTAAAATTAAAGCATTTCTATCAATCACGCGAATTTTTAATTCTCGCTCCAAATTGCGTTCTTGAGCCGGTGATAAATTGTGATTTACGATTAACAAATTTATATTTTTGGCAGCGATTAAAATTTTGATTTCCTCAACTTTGCCAGAACCTATGAAAAATTTTGGATTTGCCACGCTGCGATTTACGATAATTTTTTCGGCTACTTCTGCTCCGGCGGATTCTGTGAGTAATTGTAATTCTTGTAATTTTAAAGCGGCTTGAACTTTGTCGCTATCAAAATCAACCTGCAAAATTAAAGCGATTTCTCGTGGAAAATTTGCGTTAGAATTATGTAAATTATGTTTATTTTTAGTGAAAACTTGTTCTGATAAAAAATTGTTTGCAGACATAAAAATATAAAACTACAAAAAAAATATTTTCCGCGAGATTTTAAAAATTTTTTATAAGCATAAAAAATATAATTTAAAGAGCAAAACAAAATTAAAACCAAAAATTAAATAAAAATAAAAATAAAAATAAAAATAAAAATAAAAATAAAAATAAAAATAAAGCAAAAGAAATGTGACTTATTATGTTGAAAGCTTTTCAATGGGATAATTATTACAACACCGGCATTGATATTGTTGATAAAGAACATCAGCAATTAGTAAATTTGCTTAACGCTTTGATCGGAGTATTGGTAAATAAACAGCAAATCACCGAAAAAGAATTATTTTTGTTATTAGACAAACTTGAAGAATACGCCCAAGTGCATTTCTCCGACGAAGAAAAAATTATGCTGCTGTATAAAAATAAACAAGAAACCAACAAACTTTATGCCGAACATTTACGCCAACATTTTCGGCAGCATAATTACTTTATGAAATATGTTGCTTCTATGCGAGAAGAATATACAAATGATTCTGGCAAAAATAAAAATTCCATTTTGGAAGAATTAGCCCATTACATCACGGTTTGGCTATCTTTTCATATTCTTGGATCTGATCAAGAAATGGCAAATTTTTTCGCTGAATTTGAAAATAAACCACGCCATATTAGTTGTGAAGATAAAAATTTGGCTTCTCACGCTTTATTAAAAGCAATGGAAGAACTTTATAATCAAATGGCTAGACGCAATGCTCAATTACTCAAAGCTCAAGCGGAATTATCCGATTTGAACGCAAATTTGGAAAAACGCGTGGAAGAACGCACCAAAGAACTTTCCGAAGCATTGTCAGAAGTTGATAGCACCAGAAAACGCTTGATGCAATCTGAAAAAATGTCGGCAATTGGGCAACTTGCCGCCGGAGTGGCTCACGAAATCAATAATCCAGTTGGTTTTGTCAATTCTAACTTGGGAACGCTTAAACAATATGTTGAACATTTGTTGAATTTTATCAAGCTTTATGAAGACAACATCGGCAATACAAATTCAGAAACTTTCAAAGAAATTGTACGGGCTTTCAAAGAAGATATTGATTATGATTTTTTGAAAGACGATATTTTAGATTTGCTAAACGAATCGACCGATGGCTTAAATCGTGTTAAACGTATAGTTCAAGATATGAAAGTATTTTTGCACGTTGATAAAGGCGAGTGGGAAGATAGCGATCTCAATCAAATTTTGGACGGTACGGTCAATGTTGTTTGGCACGAGATAAAATATAAAGCCGAGTTAGAACGTCGTTACGATCAAAGTTTGCCACGCATCAGATGCGTACCGGCAAAATTGAGCCAAGTTTTTATGAATATTTTGGTTAATGCTTGTCAAGCCATAGAAACTACGCCGGGCAAAATAATTTTGGAAACCAAACTTTCGGAAAGCAATCCAAATCAAGTGGAAGTTAGCATCAGCGATAACGGCAAAGGAATGCCGCCAAATGTTATCAAACACGTTTTTGAGCCGTTTTATACCACCAAAGCGGTTGGCAAAGGCACAGGCTTGGGTTTATCGTTGTCTTATGAAATTATTCAACATCACGGCGGCGATATTTTGGTTGAATCCGAAGTTGGCAAAGGCACAAAATTCACGGTTATTTTGCCGATAAATTTGCAGGAGTAAAATAATAGCTAAAACAAAAATTTAAAAATTTAAAAATTTAAAAATTTAAAAATTTTCAAAATATTTAAAACAAAGGATTTTCCGTATATGCCAAAAATAAAAAAAACTTCCTCGCATTTATCTTTATCATTTGAGTTGTCAAGTGATGAAAATCAGAATCAAAATCAAAATCAAAATCAAAATCAAAATTTGACCGATGAAGAAGTCACTGAAAAAGTTTTCGCATCTTTGAAAAATTCTACAACTCCTAAAAAAAAGAGTAAAAATCTCGTGGAAAAATCAAAAGATGTAAAAGAAAACAAAGAAAGCAAAGAAAGCAAAAAACCAAAAGCCAAAAAAAGTGATGCCGAAATCGTCAAAAATGATGATGAAATTGCAGAAAAAAGCAATGAAAATAAAGCTGAAAATACGAATATTAAATCGCCTGAAAAACCAACGCGGACGCGTAATTATGATGATTCAGTAAATCAGCGTTATATTTATTATCGTGACCAAAAAGATATAATTGTTCCCAAAGTTTTATCGCTGGTGGAGCAATTACAAAATTTGGTTCCAACCGGCAGATTCAAGATTCAGACCGAAGAAGTAAAACGTGCCAAAGAAGCTAAAAAAGCCGAACGTGCCGCACGACGAGCCGAAAAAGAAGAACAAGCATTACGGGCAAAATCCGAAAAAATCACCGCAGAATTAGATGGCAGAATTCTTCCGAAAGCTCCGCCAAAAGTTCCCAAAAAACGCGAGAAAAAGGAGAAAGAAAAGGATAAAAAATAAACAATAAAAAATCATAAAAAATAAAATTTCCACGAGATTTTTCAAAAAATTTTTGAGATTTCTCGTGGAAATTTTATTTTTGTATAATCGCATTTCGCTTTTTGGACAACAAAATAATCCCAACGGCAATTTGGGATTATTCGTCTTAATAGATTAGTTGTTGTCTCTTAAAAAATACATCAAAACCGCTAATGACTTAATTATATAAAAATTATTTATATAAAAATTATTGTCTTAGCGGTTTTTCTTTTATTTGCTTATTTGCTTATTTGCTTATTTGCTTATTTGTTTAAATAAACGTCAGCCAATCTTTATAAAGTGGGTTATTGATTTCCTTGCCGGAAACTATATCAAAAAAGCGTTGTTGTAATTTTGCAGTGATTTCGCCGCGTTTGCCTTCTCCGATTTGGCGGTTATCAATTTCGCGAATCGGCGTGATTTCCGCGGCTGTTCCACAGAAAAACATTTCATCGGCAGTATAAACTTCATCGCGAGTTATCCGTTTGCAAATTACTTCCAAGCCCATTTCTTCGGCAATAGTTATAATAGAGCGACGCGTAATGCCGTCCAAGCACGACGCCAAATCCGGCGTAAATAATTTTCCACGAGAAACGATAAAAATATTTTCGCCCGAACCTTCGGCTACATAACCGTCAGTGTCAAGCAAAACCGCTTCATCATAACCTTGATCTACGACTTCATTATTTGCCATAATTGAATTTAGATAATTTCCAGATGCTTTGGCTTTGACCATTGTAACGTTTACGTGCAAACGGCTAAAACTGGAAATTTTTACGCGAATTCCACGCTCTAACGCTTCTTTGCCCAAATATGCTCCCCAAGACCAAGCCGCAATCGCAGTATGCACTTTGGAATTTTTTGGAGATACGCCTAATTTTTCGGAACCATAAAAAGCAATCGGACGCAAATAACAGCCATCAACCAAATTATTTTCGCGGACTACGTCTAACTGCGCTTTGTTGAGCTCGTCAAAAGAATAAGGAATTTGCATTTGGATAATTTTTGCGGAATCTAACAAGCGTTTGGTGTGATCATTCAAGCGGAAAATTGCCGTGCGATTATCTGCGGTTTTATAAGCCCGAACGCCTTCAAAGACGCTGGAGCCGTAATGCAAAGAATGAGTTAAAACGTGAATTTTGACATCACGCCAATTTACTAATTTTCCGTTAAACCAAATAACGCCATCGCGGTCGTCCATTGTTGGAGCAGTTGCAGTTGCCATAAATTTATATTTCCTTTTTTTATATTTTTTGATATTTTGTGATATTTTTTGATATTTTTTGATATTTTTACTTTATTTTTCCACGAGAAATCTAAAAAATCTTTTGAAAATCTCGTGGAAAATATTTTTTGTTAAGTTAAGTTGTTATTGTTATGCTTGACCTATTTGTAAAGTGCTGGTGACCAAGTTTTTAGCCGTATTCATAACTTCCACATTACTTTGATAAGAACGCGAGGACGAAATCATATTGGTCATTTCCTCCACTACATTTACGTTTGGATATTCAACATAACCGTCGGCGTTGGCGGCTGGATTATTTGGCTCATAAACCAAACGCGGCGGTGCGGCTGATTCCACAATCTGATTGACGCGAACTCCACGCGAAACATTTGTCGTATCGGTTGTTGTCGGCACGGCTTGGAATACCACTTGCTTGGAGCGGTAAGGTTGTCCGGTTTCGTCAATAATACTATCAACGTTTGCCAAATTAGAAGCAACGGTATTCAAACGAATTGATTGAGCAGTCATTGCACTTGACGAGATATTGAATACATTGAAAACGCTACTCATATGGTTGTTCCTTTCTTTGTATTTTTGTATTTGTATTTATATCAAATATTTGTATTAAATATTTGTATTTATTTTATTTTAGTTTAGTTTAGTTTAGTTTAGTTTATTAAGTTGTTGTTGTAATTTTGTTTGGTTTTCTACAAAATTTTTCAGGCGTTGATTTTCTTGTTCAACCACAGCTGCTGGTGCTTTATCAACAAAATTTTTGTTATTTAATTTATTTTGGCAAATGCTGATTTGTTTTTGTAAAGCGGCTATTTCTTTTTGTAGCCGAGATTTTTCAGCCGCTACATCAATTTCCACTTTTAACAACAATTTGCACATCAGATAATTTTGATAACGATTTCAAATATGGCATAAATTCCTGAATTTCCACGAGTTTTTGCGAATTATTTTTGGCAATTTCTATCACCAATGGAGTTTTTACGGACGGAGAAATTTGCATTTCCGTGCGTAAATTACGACTTGCCGAAACCAAAGTTTTCAAATTTGAGATTTGTTGCTCGGCGTTTGAATCCACCAGCGTAGCGTCAAAATCCGGAAATTTTGCCAACATAATTGATGGCGTTTTTTTGGCGTTAATAATTTCGGCTACATTTTGCCATAACTCTTCGCTGATAAACGGAATCAAAGGATGTGCCAAACGCAAAATATTTTCCAAAACATAAACTAACACAAAACGCACTTTTAATTTTTCGGATTCGTTGATCTGCTCGTTCAGAGTGGTTTTGGCAATTTCTACATACCAATCACAAAACTCATTCCAAACAAATTCATAAAAAGTTTTGGCTATATAATCAAAACGATAATTTGCAAAATTTTTATGAATTTCGGCTATCGTATTTTGTAAAGCCGACAAAATCCAGTGTTCTTTCCACGAGATTTGTTCAAAAATTTTTGGATTATTCTCGTGGAAATTGTTTAATTTCTGCTTATCTTCATCAGAAATATTCATTAACACAAAACGCGTTGCATTCCAAAGTTTATTACAAAAACTTCTATAACCTTCTCCACGTGCAAAATCATATTTTATATCGCGTCCGGGCGAGGCTAAACTCAAAAAAGTAAAACGTAAAGCGTCCGTGCCAATTGCGGTAAATCCATTTGGAAAATCTTTTTTAGTTTTTTTGATAATCGCATCTTTTTGCTTTGGATTCATCAAACCAAAAGTCCGCTTTTCCAATAGTTTTTCCAAACCAATTCCGTCTATGATATCAATCGGATCAATCACATTGCCTTTTGATTTTGACATTTTCTGACCATCTTGATCGCGTATCAAACCGTGAACATAAACGTGTTTAAACGGCACTTTGTCGGTTAAATACAAAGTCATAATGATCATTCTGGCGACCCAGAAAAAGATAATATCAAAACCGGTCATCAGCACCGAAGACGGCAAATATTGCTGTAACATAGGATTTTGCAAATCTAAATTTTCATCGCCAGTCCAATCCAAAGTGGAAAACGTCCATAAAGCCGACGAAAACCAAGTATCTAAAACATCATTATCGCGAACTAATTCGCCGTGATAATTAAATTTTTCGGCGGCGATTTGTTTGGCTTCATTTTCGTTATGAGCGACTACTAAAATATCGCCCTCGCCATACCACGCTGGAATTTGGTGTCCCCACCAAAGCTGACGAGAAATACACCAATCTTGAATATTATTGAGCCACTGGTTATAAATATTTACCCAATTCTCGGGGAAAAATTTCACTTCTCCGTTTTTGACGGCGTCCAAAGCTCGTTGCGTTATGGAAATTCCATTTTTTGCCGTCGGTTTAGACATAGCCACAAACCATTGATTTGTAAGCATCGGCTCAATGATTTCATCGGTCCGGTCGCCGCGTGGAATTTTATGCTTATGCTCTTCAATTTTGACTAACAAGCCGAGATTTTGTAATTCTTGGACTACTTTTTTTCTGGCGACTAATCTATCCAAGCCGTGTAGATTTTCGGGAACACAAGCTTCAGGTTCGGCGGACATTTTAGCTTCCAAAGTTAAAACCGAAATCAATGGCAAATTATGGCGTTTGCCAACTTCGTAGTCATTGAAATCGTGAGCCGGTGTAACTTTTACGCATCCGGTTCCAAATTCTTTATCTACATAAGCATCGGCAATAATCGGAATGGTGCGATTTGTCAGCGGTAATTTGATTTGTTTGCCTATATATTTTTGATAACGCTCGTCGTCTGGATGCACCATCACGGCGGTATCTCCGAACAACGTTTCCGGACGCGTGGTTGCTACAATCAAGAAATCTCCGGAGTTATCAGCCAAATCATAGCGGATATGCCATAAATTGCCATTTTCTTCATTTTGCACGACTTCTAAATCTGATACTGCCGTTTGTAATTTTGGATCCCAATTTACTAATTTTTTGCCGCGATAAATCAAACCATCATTGTATAAACGCACAAACGTTTCCACTACTGCTTTGGAAAGTCCTTCGTCCATAGTGAAGCGTTCGCGTTTCCAATCCGGAGAAGTGCCTAAACGTCGCATTTGTTGAGTAATCGTGCCTCCGGAAAGTTTTTTCCATTTCCAAACTTTTTCTACGAATTTTTCGCGTCCCAAGTCGTGCCGAGATATCTTTTGAGCATCCAACTGACGTTCCACCACAATTTGCGTGGCTATTCCAGCGTGATCGGTGCCGGGCTGCCAAAGCGTGTTATCGCCTTTCATACGGTGATAGCGAATTAACGAATCCATCAGCGTTTGATTGAAGCCGTGTCCCATATGAAGCGTTCCGGTGACATTTGGCGGTGGGAGCATAATGCAGAAATTTTGTTCTGGATTTTTGGCTTTTTGTAAATCTTTACCGGCATCAAAAAAGCCGTTATTTTCCCAAAAGGAGTAATATTTTTTTTCAATATCGTCTGGATTATAAGATTTGTCTAACATAATAATTTTGAGTATTTCTTTATTTCTTTATTTCTTTATATTTCTTGTAGATTAAATAAAAATTTCCACGAGAATTCTATAAAAATTTTTGGAAATCTCGTGGAAAAGTTTTAGAAAAGTTTTTTTAATAATTTATGAATTTATGAATTTATGAAATATTTTCATTTAAAATTTCTCGTCTAACAATTTTTGACGATTTTTAAACTAAACATCACTATTTAATTTATAAATTTATAAATTTATAAATTTTTAAAATTTTTAAAATTTTTAAAAAATTTTTATATTTATAAATTCAATCACAGATAATAATTATTACAAGGAAAAAATCTTTTATGAACGCTCTGATTATCGGTTCCGGCGGACGCGAACACGCTATGGCTTGGAAATTAGCAAAATCCGAAACTATCGGCAAAGTTTTTGTCGCTCCCGGAAACGCAGGAACGCATCTTGAATATCACACTGAAAATATAGACATCAAAGAAACAGAAATCCAAAAATTGGCAGATTTCGCTGCCGATAAAAATAATCGTATCAAATTTACTATTGTCGGACCAGAAGCTCCTTTGGCTGCCGGAATTGTTGATGAATTCAGAAGTCGCGGCTTACATATTTTTGGGCCAACCAAAGCAGCTGCTCGTTTGGAATCTTCCAAAGAATTTGCCAAAAAATTTATGCAAAAATACAACATCCCAACGGCAAAATTCCAAACTTTTGATAATTCTGATCCGGCAAATATTCAAGCCGCTCACGATTACATAGATCAAAATGGCACTCCGATTGTTATCAAAGCCGACGGCTTGGCTGCCGGAAAAGGCGTAGTCGTAGCAACAACACTGGAAGAAGCACATCAAGCCGTGGATGATATGCTCAATAACGCAAGTTTTGGAGCCGCCGGAGCCAAAGTAGTAATTGAAGAATTCTTGGATGGCGAAGAGGCAAGTTTTATCGTAATGTGTGACGGCAAAAATGTTCTTCCATTAGCATCGTCACAAGATCACAAACGCGTTGGCGATAACGATACCGGAGCAAATACCGGCGGAATGGGAGCATATTCACCAGCTCCGATAATCACGCCAAAAATTCACGCCGAAGTTATGCGAGATGTGATTTATCCAACTATTCGCGGTATGCTTGATGAGGGAATTCCTTTTACCGGTTTTTTATACGCAGGTTTGATGATAAGCAAAAATCCAGATGCCACTAACAAAATTAAAGTTTTGGAATTTAATTGTCGGATGGGCGATCCGGAAACTCAACCGATTATGATGCGTCTGAAAACTAATTTTGCTGATTTGATAGAACACGCTATTGATGGGACTTTGAATCAAATTGATACAGAATGGGATCGTCGTGTGGCGTTAGGAGTGGTTTTGGCGGCTCAAAATTATCCGCAAACACCCAAAAAAGGCGATGTGATCACTTTTCTTACTAAAAATAACATCAATATCAGTAACGCAGAAAAAGAAGAAATTAAAGAAAATAATTCTTATGTTTTCCACGCCGGAACTGCTATCAACGCTGATGGCAAGATTGTAACCAACGGCGGACGCGTGTTATGCGTGACGGCTCTTGGTGATAGCACCAAAATAGCTCAAAAAATTGCTTATGAAGAAGTAGGCAAAATTTCTTGGGATGGTATGCATTTCCGCCACGATATTGGAAATAAAGCATTGAAATAAACATAAATAAACAATTATGCAAAGCAAAAAAACTACATTTTCCACGCAAATCGGAAATATCAAAATCGGCGGCGATGCTCCGGTGGTTGTGCAATCTATGACTAACACGGATACCGCTGATGTAGCAAAAACTACTCAGCAATGTTTGGAACTTGCCAACGCTGGTTCGGAGTTGGTGCGTCTGACCGTCAATAATGAACAAGCCGCCGCCGCAATTCCAAAAATCGTGGAAAATTTAGATAAGCAAAATTGCCACGTGCCTTTAATTGGCGATTTTCATTACAACGGACATAAACTTTTGCAAGATTTCCCAGATTGTGCCAAAAGTTTAGCCAAATATCGCATAAATCCGGGCAACGTCGGTTTTGGTAGCAAAAAAGATCAGCAATTCGCCACAATGATTGAAATGGCTTGTAAATATAACAAGCCGATCAGAATCGGCGTAAATTGGGGCAGTTTGGATCAAAGCGTGTTAGCCGCCGAAATGGATAACAATAAACAACGCCAAAATCCGCTTTCCGCCGAGCAAGTTTTGCAGAATGCTTTGATTACTTCAGCTTTGCAATCCGCAGAAATCGCCGAAAAAATAGGTTTGCCAAAACAGCAAATCATTTTATCGTGCAAAGTTTCTGCGGTGCCAGATTTAATCAGCGTTTATACAGAATTATCTAAACGCTGCAATTATGCTTTACATTTGGGATTGACCGAAGCTGGAATGGGAATTCCGGGAATTGTTTCTTCTACGGCGGCGTTGGCGATTTTGTTAAATCAAGGAATTGGCGATACTATCCGAATTTCTCTGACTCCAACTCCGAACGGCTCCCGTTGTGATGAGGTGCGAGTTGCTCAAGAAATCTTGCAGAGTTTGAATTTACGGGCTTTCAAACCAACCGTTATTGCTTGTCCAGGTTGTGGCAGAACTACCAGCACGGTTTTTCAAAAATTAGCCGAAGATGTAAATTTATATTTGCAAACGCAGATGCCGACTTGGAAAGTTTTATATCCGGGCGTGGAAATGTTGAATATCGCCATTATGGGCTGCATAGTCAATGGGCCCGGAGAATCTAAACACGCTCACATAGGAATTTCCTTGCCCGGAACCGGCGAAGAACCAGCCGCTCCGGTTTATGTTGATGGCAAAAAAATCGCAACTTTGAAAGGTAACGCTGAAGAATTATTCAAAGAATTCATCAAAATCATAGAAAATTACATAAAGCAAACTTTTTTATAAATTTATAAATTTATAAATATATAAAAATCTATAAAAATCTATAAAAAAAATTATAAATCTCGTGGAAAAATAGCAAAATGTTTAACTTTTTATACGAACGCATCAGCGGACAATTTCAGCAAAGCATACAATGCCATATGGATTCCGAAAAAATTTTGATGCCAAAAATCGTTGAAGCCATCAATTTAATGGTCGCTACACTGATGAACGGAGGCAAAATTTTATCTTGCGGAAATGGCGGATCCGCTGCCGACGCTCAACATTTTGCCGCCGAGTTGGTCGGACGTTTTGAAATTGAACGCCAAGAACTTGCCGCCGTTGCTTTAAGCACCGATACATCCATTTTGACGGCGGTCGGCAATGATTATGATTTTTCGCAAGTGTTCGCCAAGCAAGTTCGTGCATTAGGAAATGTTGGCGATGTTTTGTTAGCAATTTCTACTTCTGGTAATTCCTCAAATGTTTTACAAGCCATCAAAGCCGCTCACGACAGCGATATGCACGTTGTAGCACTAACAGGCAAAGGCGGAGGAGAAATCGCCAATAAACTTAAAGAAAGTGATATAAATATTTGTGTTCCTCACGACCGCACAGCGAGAATCCAAGAAATCCATTTGCTAACTCTGCATTGTTTGTGCGATGGAATAGACGCAAAATTATTAGGTTTGGAAAATAAATAAACAAAACATAAAAATAAAAAAAATAAAAATTTTCCACGAGAAATCTAAAAAATTTTTTAGAAATCTCGTGGAAAATGCTTTTCAATATTTTTAATAAATTCCCATAGAATTCAGTTTTTCTAATTCTTGTTTTGCAAGTTCAGAACCATTATGAGCAGCTCTTCTAAACCATTTTAATGCTTCATCATTATCTTGGAACTGCCCATCACCCCTTAAAAATCTATAAGCTAATCTGACTTGGGCATTTACATCACCTTCTTTTGCCCATCTCACATCTCTTGCGATATCATAATTCAAACCGGCTCTTACACCGTCAATTATAGCTGTAAATAATCCCATTGCCATAATAAAAACTCCTTTTTTGTTATTTAAGTTAAAAATATTGTTTGTGAAAATATTTTGCATTATACAAAAAAAGAGTAATAAATAAAGTGGAAATAAATAAAGTGGTTATATTTGCTGTTTTGTTTAATACTTCTCGCATTATGGCAAAAATCAGAATTTCCGCAAAAATTGATGAAAACGGCGACTTAAAAAAATTAGGTGAAGCAATAAAAGATGTCCGTAAAAATTTAACTGCTAAATTTTCTCAAGAACAATTAGCGTTCGAAAGTGGCGTTGATAGAGGTCATATGGGAAAAATTGAACGCGGCGAAAGTAATTTAACTCTGCTGAATTTACTCAAAATTTCTCAGGCACTGAAATGTAAAGCGTATGAAATTTTGCAAAAAGCAGATTTATAAGTAAAATTTTTCAACAAAATTCCACGAGATTTTTATAAATTTTTTCCAAAAAATTTTTTAGAATTCTCGTGGAAAAATTTAATTATCTGATTACAAAAATATCTATGAAATTTATTGACGAAGCAAAAATTTATATCAAAGCCGGTGATGGCGGTAATGGAGTTGCATCATTTCGCCGCGAAAAATTTATACCCAAAGGCGGTCCAGACGGCGGCGATGGCGGTAAAGGAGGGAGCATTTTCGCTGTTGCCGATAGAAATATCAATACGCTAATTGATTTTCGTTATACGCGAAAATTTTTGGCTAAACGCGGCGAAAACGGTCGTGGCAGCGATTGTTACGGTGCCGGCGGTGATGATATTATTTTACGCGTTCCGGTCGGAACTATCTTTTACAACATAGACAACAATGACAGCGTTATCGCCGATTTGAACGAACATAATCAACAAGTTTTGTTAGCCAAAGGCGGAAAAGGCGGTTGGGGAAATATTCACTTTAAATCTTCGGTAAATCGTGCTCCGAGACAATTCACAATGGGCGAACCCGGTGAGGAATTTAATTTGCGTTTGGAATTACGCGTGCTGGCTGATGTCGGTTTATTAGGTCTGCCGAACGCCGGAAAAAGCACGTTAATCCGATCCATTTCCGCCGCCAAGCCAAAAGTCGCTGATTATCCTTTTACCACGCTGCATCCAAATTTGGGCGTAGTTCGTGTGGAAGAAAATAAAAGTTTTGTTGTCGCCGATGTTCCAGGTTTAATCGCCGGAGCCGCCGATGGTGCCGGTTTAGGCGTGAGATTTTTAAAACATCTGCAAAGAACAAATTTGCTCTTGCATTTGGTAGATTTGTCGCCGTTGGACGAAACTATTAGCATAGAAAAAATCGTGGATGACGCAATCAGTATAGAAAATGAATTACAAAAGCACGATGAAAATTTATATAAAAAACCTCGCTGGTTAGTGTTTTCCAAAACAGATTTAATCTACGATGAAAATATCAGAAAACAAAAAATCCACGAGTTTTTAAATATTTATTTTGAAAAAAATTCACAAAATCTCGTGGAAAAAAGTGCAGAGAAAATTAAATATTTTGATATTTCTGCAATCAACAAAGTCGGTCTGCAAAAATTGATTTACGAAGTTGCTGATTTTATTTTGCAGTTAAAAAATCAACAAAATCAACAAAATCAACAAAATCAAAAAAAAGAAAATTCTCCAAATATCACAGACGACGAACAAGAATATAATCCTTTAAACGATAATTAAAAAAATTCAAATGCAAAAAAATTTACAAATCCAACAATGCAAACGCTGGGTTATCAAAGTTGGTTCGGCTTTGGTGACCGATAACGGTAAAGGTTTTGATTTTGAACTAATCAACCAATGGGCAAAGCAAATCGCCAAACTCATAGAAAGTAATCACGAAATTATTTTGGTCTCTTCCGGAGCAATTGTCTGTGGATTTCAACGACTCGGCAAAACTTCGCGCCCGACTTTACTTCCGGAATTACAAGCTTGTGCTGCGATCGGGCAAATGCGTCTGGCAAATGGCTACGAACAAATTTTCGGAAAATATGGTCTGATAACTGCTCAAATTTTGCTAACTCACGAAGATCACGCTGACCGAACTCGCTACCTAAATACTCGGGCGACGTTGTTGGAATTGCTAAAACTCAAAACTATTCCGATTATCAACGAAAATGATACCGTTTCTACGGACGAAATCAAATTCGGTGATAACGACACGCTCGGAGCGTTGGTGGCTCATACTTGTGCAGCGGATTTGTTAGTTATCTTGACCGACCAAAATGGTTTATACGACAGCGATCCACGTAAAAATCCGGATGCAAAATTAGTCCAAAATGCCATCGCCGGAGATCCGGTTTTAGAAACTATGGCTGGTGGAGCCGCTTCCACGCTCAGCAAAGGCGGAATGATTACCAAAATTTTAGCCGCCAAACGAGCCGCTCAAAGCCGAACGCATACAATTATCGCCAACGGCAAAGAGCCAGATGTTTTGTTACGCATAGCTGATGGCAAAAATCTCGGCACGTTTTTATCCGCCGAAAGCAATCCGCAAAATTCGCAAAATTCCAAAAAGTTATGGATTTTGGATCACTTGCAAGTCGCCGGAAAATTATTCATAGACGAAGGTGCCAAAAAAGCTCTGCAAGAAAATAAAAGTTTATTGCCCATCGGCGTAGTGCGTTTGCAAGGAAATTTCGTGCGTGGCGAGTTGGTCGGCATTTACGCCGAAAGTGATCCAGAAAAAGAAATCGCACGTGGCTTGATAAATTATAACCATAGCCAGTCGCAAAGATTGCTAAAACAACCGAGCAATAAAATCGCCGAAATTTTGGGTTTTATCCAAGAACCTGAATTGATAAATCGCGATAATTTGGTAGTGTTTTAAATAAGAATATACAAAAAAATATGAAATAAAAATTATGAACTTACCAATCTTAATTGTTGAGGACGATCCTTGTTTGCGGGAAGCCATTTGTGATACTTTGGAATTATCTAACCGAGAATTTCACGCCGTTGATGGCGGTAAAGCGGCTTTGAAAATTCTTTCCGAAGTTGCTTTTTCTATTGTTATCAGCGATGTGCGGATGATGCCTATGGACGGCTTAACGCTGCTCAAGAAAATCCGCGAAAAATTACCGCATCTGCCGGTTGTTTTGATGACCGCTTATGCTGAAGTTGATAAAGCCGTAGAAGCTATGAAAAGCGGTGCTTGTGAATTTCTACTCAAACCTTTTGAGCCAAAATCTTTGTTAGATATCATCAAAAAATATGAGTTGCAAAATTTCCAAATCGGCGGCAATAATGTCAATATTGTTGATATTTCTCCGGTGAGCAAAAATATGTTCGCTATGGCTTTACGTGTAGCTCAAACTGATGCAACCGTGCTATTAACCGGCGAATCCGGAACCGGCAAAGAAGTAGTCGCCAAATTTATTCACCAAAATTCAAATCGTAGCGATAAACCTTTTGTGGCTATAAATTGTGCGGCGATTCCGGAAAATCTATTGGAAGCTACACTTTTTGGTTACGAAAAAGGTGCTTTCACCGGTGCGAATACTGCATCTCCGGGAAAATTTGAACAAGCTCAAGATGGCACGTTATTATTAGATGAAATCACCGAAATGCCGTTAAATTTGCAATCCAAATTATTGCGAATTCTACAAGAAAAAGAAGTAGAACGGCTCGGCGGGAAAAAAACCATAGAATTAAATGTTCGCGTGATTGCAACTTCCAACCGAGATATGTTAGAAGCAGTCAAACAAGGAATTTTCCGTGAAGATTTGTATTACCGGCTTAACGTATTTCCCATCAAAATTCCGGCGTTACGCGAACGCAAAGAAGACATTGTAACGATTGCCAAACAACTTTTAGCCAAGCATAGCGAACAATTTCACCGAAAAGGAATGGCGTTATCGGAGGCGGCTCAACAAGCTCTGATAAATTATGACTGGAAAGGTAATGTCCGCGAGTTGGAAAATGTAATCCAACGGGCTTTGATATTATCAACCAATAACACCATAGAAGCAGAAAACTTAAATTTGCCAACAAATTCAAAAAATAAAAAATAATAAAAATAATAAAAGTAATAAAAGTAATAAAAGTAATAAAAATTTCCACGAGAATTAGCAAAAAATTTTTAAAAATTTTTAAAAATTTTTATCAAAATCTCGTGGAAAAAATCTAAGAATCAACAATTCAAAAAATATGAACAATAAAAGCGTAATTTTGCTTATGGGAACTACCGCCTCCGGAAAAACCGATTTGGTTTGTCGTTTATATGACGAGTTCGGCGGCAAAAAAATCAAAATTATCAGCGTTGATTCTGCCTTAGTTTTCCGCGAAATGAATATCGGAACCGCCAAGCCATCGGCACAAATGCTCCAAAAATATCCGCATAGTTTGGTAGATTTGATTTCGCCGTTACAAAATTATGATGTGGCAAATTTTTGTAAGGACGTCAAAATTTGCATAGAAAACGCCATCAAAAATCATCAAATTCCCGTTTTAGTTGGCGGCACAACTATGTATTTTTACGCTCTGCTGAACGGTTTGGCAGATTTGCCGTCCGCAAATGCAGAAATCCGACAGCAAATTGATAGCGATTTGCAAAATTTTGGTTTGCCGTATTTATATAAAAAATTGCAAGAAGTTGATGAAATCACGGCAAAAAGATTGTCGCCAAATGATAGTCAAAGAATTCAACGGGCTTTGGAAGTTTTTTATGCCGCTAAAATTCCGCTTTCCAAGTATGCAGAAAAGCAAAATCAAAATCAAAATAATTTTTTGTTTAAGGAAAATTATCAAATTCATAAATTTGCTTTATATCCGCAAAATCCGGAGCAACGTGCGTTTTTGCATCAACTCATAGAGCAACGATTTTTACAAATGTTAGCAAATGGTTTTATCAATGAAGTCCAGCAAATTCGGCAAAAATATTTGCCACTCGGTTTAACTCAAAATCATAGTTCTATGCGTTGCGTTGGTTATCGGCAAGTTTGGCAATTTTTAGAAAATCCAGATTCAAATTCCCAAGCAGATTTAATTTTTAAAGGCATCGCCGCAACTCGGCAGTTGGCAAAACGTCAGATTACGTGGCTAAAAAATAACAAGGTTTTAAACGCAGATTGTCAGAATTTCGGAATCAGCCAAAATAATAGCGAACGCGAAGATTTATATTTGCAATTGAAAAAAATCGTAATGGAAAATACTTAAAAACAAATTTCCACGAGATTTCTAAAAAAATTTTTGAAAATCTCGTGGAAAATTTATTTTTTATACAACACCAACGCCAAGCGTAGCAATAATTCTAAAATGGGTTGCTCAAAGCGATCCGCACCTTTGATTTTTTTATCTAAGGCGGCACAAACTTCCAACGCCCGAGCTAATCTGGCAATCCAATTTACGGATTTTTCTGACTGCATTTTTTGTAACGCAACTTTTAGCCACGTCTGCCGAATTCCCCAAATATTGCATTTTTTGAACAATACGGCAAAATTATTTTCTCCGCTGGAAATCTGCATATTTTTTAAAATGTATAAACTCCGCACGTCCTCGCTGATTGCCCAAACAATCAAGGTTAGCGGTTCGCCTTCTTGCAATAAATTTTGTAAGATTTTTGAAAATTTAGGCAAATCACCGCTCAAAAAAATCTGGCGTAAATCGTCCAAATCATAACGAGCCACATCAACTAACGCCGCTTTGATTTGCTCCAAATTTAGCGAGGTTTGGTTTTCGGAATCTGCATAAATCAATGCTAATTTTTGGATTTCCTGATGTGCTGCTAACAAATTTCCTTCCACGCGTTCGGCGATATAACGCAAAGATTCCTCGTCGGTTGATAATTTATATTTTTGCAAACGCATTGCTAACCATTTTGGTAATTCTTCGGATTTTGGAGCGACGACTTTAAAGATTTCGCCGACTTTGTCTATGCTCTGAAACCAAGCGGCTTTTTCGTCTTGCCAAGATAATTCCGGCATTGTAATCAGCAACAACGCAGACTTTGCGTAAGAATTGATATTGTTGCACCAACTGACAATTTCCTTGCTGCCGTCTTTGCCGAGTTTGCCGTTGGGAATTCGCAAATCAACCAGCGTTTTATCGCCAAACAGCGACATACTGCCGACGGCGGCTGGCAATTCATTCCAAGAAAAAGCGTTATGAATTACGGTTAAAATTTTGCGGTCGCTGAAACCTTGTTTGACGGCTTTGTTACGAATTAAATCGGCGGTTTCCAAAATCAATAAAGGTTCATTGCCAAAAATCAGATAAATAGGTTTTTCCAACTTATTCAAAGATTTTGTATTTGCGATGATTTGCATAATTTTGATTTGATTTGATTTGACTTGATTTGAATAGAATTTTTTCCACGAGATTTCCCAAAAATTTTTTGAGATTTCTCGTGGAAATTTGTTTTTGTGCTTTTTTACTTTTTGCTTTTTGCTTTTTGCTTTTTACTTTACCAAAGATGCCACCATTTTTTATCGGCAAACAATCCTTCTTTGAAATATTTTGAATCCGGAAAATTTTGCTGCATTATTCGCAAGGTGTCGTCGTGAAGTTGCCTCAAACCTAATTCTTTGTAAGCAACAACCATTATATACAACGCTTCCTCGTTAGAAGGCGTGTTCGGGAAATCTTTGAGAACTTGTTGAGCCCGATTTGCCGCCGCTAAAAATGCTTGGCGTTTGATGTAATATTTGGCTACGTGGATTTCCTTTTGAGCCAACGCATTCACCAGATATAAAACCCGCTTTTGAGCGTCCGGAGCATATTTGCTATTTGGATAACGCCGTAATAATTCGGCAAAGGAATTCAATGCTTCTTTGGAAGCGTCAGAATCACGTTCACTTGGGTCAGATGAACCTAAATAGGCAACAAAACCTAAATCTTCTTTGAAATTTATCAGACCTTTCAAATAATAGATGTAGTCAGCGTTTGGGTGATTTGGGTGTAATTTCAAAAAGCGATCACAAGCCGCCAAAGCGTTAGCGATTTCATCGGCTTTCCACCAGACATAACATAATTCTAATTGTGCTTGTTGAGCGTAGCGTCCGTAAGGATAACGGGCTTCCAAGCGTTCTAAATATTTTGCGGATTTTTCGTAAAGTCCTTCAGAGGCAGCAGATTTTGCAGTAGAGTAAATTTTTTGCGCCGACCAGCCAACAGTTTCGTCCCTTTCTTGCGTTGATGAACATCCGGATAAAAATAACGCAAAAAGCAAGGAAAATAAAAATAAAAATGAAAAGGAAAATGCGGAAAATGCGGAAAATGCGGAAAATGGAAATTTTTTTATCAACATAAAGAATCAAAAAAATAAAAAGAAAAAATATTTACTGAATTACTGAAATTCGCAAGATTTTATAAATAAAAAATATAAAAAATTTTTCCACGAGATTTATCAAAAAATTTTTGAGAATTCTCGTGGAAAATGTTCATATTTTTTTACTTAATTTTGGTGCCTATGAAGGGACTCGAACCCCCACGTCTTGCAACACTAATACCTGAAACTAGCACGTCTACCAATTCCGTCACATAGGCACTTTTTTTTTAAAAGGGCTACAAAGAAGTTGCGAATTTTAATCAAATAAAATTTTGTTTTCAAATTTCAAAGTGTTTTCGTATAAAAATCATATGAAAAAATTTAATTATTTGTTTTTGTTTTTGCAGATTTTTTGGCTATCTGATTTTGCCACTGCCGAGGTCTTGCAAAACGCTAATGGTTTATGTTTGGACGCCAGAGCCGCTCCGACGCCAGAAGGCAAAAAAGTTGCTTTATGGCAATGTCACGGCAGAACTCGGCAGATTTGGCAATTTTTTCCGCAACGAGAAAATGCTGCAATGATTCGCGGAGCTTATCGTGCTTGTTTGGACGCCAATGCTTATGATGTGGTGATTAAGCAGTGCAATTATGCGTTTCCGGAGAATCAGTTGTGGTATTTTCGTGGAAATCAGTTGGTGCATTTGCGTTCTGGATATTGCTTGTCAGCAGAAAATTTTGGCGAAAAAGCAAAAAATAACACTCCTTTAAAATTGACAATTTGCCGAAATTTGCCTAATCAACAATGGATTTTTGCAGAAAACATAGATTTTCCGGGCAGTCCGATAAAAAGTCAAAAAAATGCACCGCCGCCACCGGCTGGATATCAAGAATTGCCGGAAACTTTGCCAATTTATTATTATTGAAATAAATTTATACAAAATTCCACGAGAAATTCCAAAAAATTTTTGGGAAATTCTCGTGGGAAATAAAAAATTCACAACAAAGGAATATTTATTTATGAACCGACTAATTCACGGCGATTGCTTGGAAGTTTTAAAAAATATAGAACCCGAAAGCGTAGATTTAATTTATTTGGATCCGCCTTTTTTTAGTAATCGTAATTATGAAATTATTTGGGGCGATGACCAAGAATCTCGCTCGTTTGGCGATCGTTTTGCTGGTGGCATAGAACATTATATTGACTGGCTCAAAGAGCGAGTTGAGTTGATGAAAGGCGTTTTGAAAAAAACCGGTAGCATTTATTTACATTGCGATTATCACGCCAACGCTTATATAAAGGTCAAAATTTTGGATCCGATTTTTGGGGCGAATAATTTTCGCAATGAAATTATTTGGTGTTATTCAAGAATGGCTTCCAAAAATCAAAGATTTTTTAGCCGTAGCTCTGATACTATTTTTTGGTATGCAAAAAACAAAGATTTCAGCATTTTTAATGTTGATGATGTGCGTATGCCATATTCAGAAAAATCAAAAAGCCGAGAAGGTTATCGTAAAAAATCATTAGGCGGAGGTTCTCCAAAAAGTGGTATTTGCGAACTAAATTCAAAAGGTAAATTTCCAGAAAATTGGTGGTCTGACATTTATACAGTCTTCAAAAGAAAGAATCGGCTATCCAACTCAAAAACCAGAAGCACTTTTAGAACGCATTATCAAAGCTTCTTCCAACGAAAATGATGTTGTTTTAGATCCTTTTTGTGGCGGTGGAACTACTTTGGCGGTTGCTAACAAATTAAATCGTCAGTGGATAGGAATTGATCAATCAATTGTTGCCATAAAAGTAGCCGAAGCACGTTTAGCAAATAATAATCAAATTCTGAAAAAAACTGATGCAGTAAATGAAATTAAAACGCATCAAGCCAAAGCCAATAATGAAAATATTGACTTATTTACTAATGAAAATAATTTAGTATTTTCCGTAGAATTACATAAATACGATTATGATACTTTAAGAAACTCCGATGCCTTTAAATTTGAAGATTTTATTATCCGCCAGTTCGGCGGAGAACCTAACCAAAAAAAACACTCTGATAAAGGTATAGACGGAAAAGCCAAAGACGGAACTCCAATTCAGGTAAAACGCCAAGATAATATAGGGAGAAATGTTGTAGATAATTTTATTTCAGCAATTAAACGCAAAGATAAAAATTTATTTGAAAAGAAAATAAAAAATAAAGAAATTTGCGGAACTATTATTGCTTTTTCTTTCGGTAAAGGAATTATCGGCGAAGTGGCTCGTTTAAAAAATGACGAAAATATCATAATAGAATTAAAAAAAGTTGAAGATATTGTAAGTATTGCTAAACGTCCAAAAATTAAATTACAACATAGCGAAGCAATAAAAATTACTAGATATAGTAATAAAAATAGTAACGAAAATAGTAACGAAAATAGCAATGAAAATAGTAATGAAAATAGTAATGAAAAATTTGCTATTACATTTAATGTAACAATTGAAGAAATTCAAACTCAAAAAGTCGCCGTAGTTTTATGGGATTTCAATTATGATGAAAATAACGGTTTTTGTGCAGACGTAAATTTTTCAAAGGATGAACATATACAAACAACAATAAGCAAAGAATTTGCCAAAGGAACTCATAAAATAGCAGTAAAAGTTGCAGATGAAGACGGTTTAGAAGCAATAGATTTCATAACACTTCATTTGCCATAAACAAAAACACTTTTCCACGAGAAATCTCAAAAAATTTTTGGAAATTCTCGTGGAAAATTTTATTTTTACTACTAATTTTTTATTTATTTTCTAATAATTCTTTGGCGTGTTGCAAAGTGATATCAGTTATATCAATTCCGCCGATCATTCTGGCGATTTCTTCAATGCGTTGTTGTTTGCTGTCAAACTTGTGCTAAATGAGTAATACATAAAATTTGACAATTTTTGGAATTGCTATTTTTATTACTATTTTTATTACTATTTGCCAATTCACTTAATAAATTGCCGACAATTTCGGCAACACTACCGCCAATTCCTACATCTACTTCATCAAAAATTAGCGTGGGAACATAAGCATTTTGAGCAGTCAAAACTTGAATTGCTAAACTAATTCTGGATAATTCTCCACCGGAAACTACTTTATTTAATGGACGAAATTCTTGCCCAGCTAATCCGGAAATACAAAATTCTATATCTTCATTTCCGTGAGTTGTTGGTTGTGATTTTGGTATTAAATTTACTATAAATTTTCCATCTACTAATGCTAATTTTTGCATTATTTTGCTAACTTCTACGGACATTTTTTGAGCGGCTTGTTGGCGTTTTTGCGTTAATATTTTGGCTTTATTTTCATAATCAAGCAAATGCTTTTCCACGTTATTTTTTAAGGTTTGAATATCTAAACTTTGATTTAATTGTTCATAACGGTTTTGCAAATTTTCATAATATGCTGGCAATTGTTCCGGTGATTGCAATTTATATTTTCTGCTGACTGTTAATAACTTTTCTATTTGATTATTCAAATCATTTAAGCGGTTTGGATCTAATTCAATATTATCGCAATAGTGCCGCAACATTGCAATGCTTTCAGTCAATTCATTTTGGATAGATAATAATAAGTTATTAACTTCATTTAGATCGCTGTCATATTCTAACAAATTGCTAATATTATTTACTGCTTGGTGAATTAAATTTTCGCAGTTAGAATCATCATTTTCATTACTTAATAAATGCAAAACAAATTGAGAAGTATCTAATAAATTTTGCGAATGACTTAACTTTATTTGTTCATTTTCTAAACTTTGCCAAGCGGAAATATTGCTATTATTTTTTTCGTTATTTTCGTTATTTTTGTTATTTTTGTTATTTTTGTTATTTTTGTTATTTACTTCTACAAAATCTCCGAGTTCCTTCAAATCATTTAATTGCCAAGTTATAGTTTGTTTTTCTTGCTCTATATATAAACTATTTTGCTCGGCGTTTTCCAATTCTATTTTTGCTTTATACCAATTTTTATAACTATTGCTAACATTATTTACTAAATCATCTAATTCGGAATGACTATCAAACAAACGGCGTTGCAAATCATTTTTTAATAATGATTGATGTGCGTGTTGTCCGTGTATATCAACCAACATTTCTCCGAGCGTTTTTAATTGAGAAATCGTAGTCAAATTTGCATTTATATAAGCTTTTGATTTGCTGCTACTATTGCTAAAAATTATGCGGCGAATAATCAACTGCTTATTATTTGAATCGCTGTCATTTAAATCATTTTCTATCAAATACTGTTGGACATTTGGCAAATTACTAATATCAAAAATTGCAGAAATTGTGGCTTTTTCTTTATTTTCTCTGACCATTGACGTCTCGGCTTTATCTCCCAAAGTCATAGAAATTGCATCTATTAAAATAGATTTTCCAGCACCGGTTTCGCCGGTTATTGCAGTGAATCCGGATTCAAAATTTAAACTTAATTTATCAACAATAATAAAATTTTCTATATCTAATTGTAATAACATTTTTATATTTACTAATTTATTTACTAATTTATTTACTAATTTATTTACTAATTTATTTACTAATTTTTAAACTAAAACAAATTTTCCACGAGATTTTTCTAAAAATTTTTCAAGATTTCTCGTGGAAAATATGCAATTTTATTTATTTGTTTATTTGTTTATTTGTTTATTTGTTTATTTATTTTATTTATAGTTTTATAACAAATAACTAACAAAAAAGTTAATAACTATTGAATTAACAATATCAATAAAGAAAGCACCGCATAACGGAATTATTATAAATGAAATATAACTCATTCCATAATGTTCAGTAACCGTTTGAATATTTACCATTGCAGTCGGCGTTGCTCCCAAACCAAAACCACAATGTCCGGCACACAAAACCGCCGCATCATAATTACTGCCACAAACCGGAAATGTCACAAATATAACATACAATGCCATCAAAATTACTTGAGCTGACAAAATAGTTAATAATGGTAATGCCAAATCTAATAATTCCCAAAGTTTTAAGGTCATCAAAGCAAATGCCAAAAACAATGATAAACTAACATTGCCTAATACTTTTACTTCTTCATCTATTATATTATGCACTTTGAAAGCACTTAATAAATGCCGCAAAACCAAACCAGTAAATAAACAATATACAAAAGTTGGCAAAGTAAAACTAATTTTCAAAGTATCTTTTACAAAATGCGATAGTTCAGTTCCAACATATAAACAAATCGCAATCAAAGATAAGTTAGCCAAAAAATTAGTCTCGGTAAAATAAACATACTTTTTATGCGTTTGTTTATCCTCATAAATATCTATTTCATTATTACCTGCATCGTGGATATGACTTTGTTCAGCAGCGTTTGATTTCAGCTTATGTTTTTTGATTAAATAATTTGCAATCGGGCCGCCCATAAAACCACCGGCGACCAAACCAAAAGTCGCACTGGTCATAGCGACTTCCATTGCTGAAGCAAAATTATGAGGTGCTTTTGCAAATTCATGAGCCCACGCTGCTCCGGTGCCGTGACCGCCGCTCATTGTGATGCTTCCCGCCAATAAACCAATCATTGATTGTTCGCCCAAAGCGTTTGCAATAAGCACTCCAATAGCATTTTGCAGGATTAACAAACCGCAAACAGCTACCAAAAAAATAACTAATTTGCTACCACCTTTTTTCAAAGAAGCAAAGTTAGCCATTAAACCAATACTGGAAAAAAATGCCAACATTAACGGCTCTTTTAATTCAGTATCAAACAAAAATTCTATGTTTGCATATTTGTATAAAATGGTCAGCACTACGGCGACAATTATGCCACCGACTACGGGTTTAGGAATATCATATTTTCGTAAAAATTCTACGCGTTGAATAACTAATTTTCCCAAAAATAAAACAAAAACTAAACATAACAAAGTTGCATAAAAATCTAATTCTATTTTCATATTTTTTTATTAACATAGGCAAATTTTTCACGAGATTTTTCAAAAATTTTTTAGATTTCTCGTGAAAAAAATTTAATTTACTAACAATATAAAAAGCAATTTAAAAAGTATTTAAAAGGTATTTAAAAGGTATTTAAAAGGTATTTATAGATAGTAAAGTGTAGAGCGAGCAATTTTTAAATTTTTATATGCGATTTTAATTTTTATTTAATTTCTATTTTTTACTTTCTTGCTTTCTTGTCTTTTTGTTTTGTTGTTTTGTTGCTTTTTTATATTTTTATTCCATTTTCCACGAGATTTCCAAAAATTTTTATAGAATTCTCGTGGAAAATTTTTATAACTACACAAAAATAAATCACAATAATGAGCGAATTACTTTCTCCGGCGGGAACTTTGACTATGTTAAATGCCGCCATAAATTTTGGTGCCGACGCAATTTATGCCGGTCAGCCGCGTTATAGTTTGCGGGTGCGAAATAACGAATTCAACGATTTACAAAAACTCAAAACGGCGATTGATACGACGCATTTGCATAACAAAAAAATTTATATTGTGACGAATTTGTTGCCACATAACGCCAAACTCAAAACTTTTCCGGAAGATATTCAAAAAATCGTAGATTTGCAGCCTGACGCTTTGATTATGAGCGATGTCGGGTTGATTGATTTTGTTCGCAATAAATATCCAGAAATGCCGATTCATTTGTCAGTTCAGGCGAACACTACAAATTATGCAGCGGTCAAATTTTGGCAAAAATTAGGTTTGCAACGCATAATTTTGTCACGAGAATTATCTTTGGACGAAATCGCCGAAATCCGCCAACAATGTCCCGATATTGAATTAGAAGTTTTCATACACGGGGCTTTGTGTATCGCCTATTCTGGCCGTTGTTTGATGTCCGGTTATTTCAATCACCGCGACGCAAATCAAGGAACTTGCACCAACGCTTGTCGCTGGGAATATAAAGTTGCTGCCGAAAAAAATCAGCCGATAAATTTTTATGTCAAAGAGCCAAATCGTCCGCAAGATTTAATGCCCATAGAAGAAGACGAACACGGCACGTATTTATTCAATTCCAAAGATTTACGCGGTTTGGAACACGTGGAAACTTTGCTGAAAATCGGCGTGGATTCTTTCAAAATAGAAGGTCGCACCAAATCCGCATATTATGTTGCCAGAACTACGCAGGTTTATCGTCAAGCCATAGACGATTTTAAAAACGGCAGAACTTTTGATTATAAAAATTTATCGGTGTTAGAAAATTTAGCAAATCGTGGTTATACGGACGGATTTTTTCAACGCCATCACGATGCCGATTATCAAAATTATTTACAAGGACATTCCACGGCTCAAAAAAGTCAATATGTTGCCGATGTTGGCGATTTTGATAACCAAAATAAACGTTTGCATTTGATAGCCAAAAATCATTTTGAAGTTGGCGACACGTTGGAATTTATCACGCCGGAAGGCAATTTTGAAATGCAACTCACGGAAAATTCAATGTTTAACAAAAAAGGCGAAAATGTCAGCCAAGCCAAAGGAATCGGACATCAGGTTTGGATAAATTTTGATACCGAAAAATTTGCACTGCCAATAAAAGACGCTTTTGTAGCGAAGATTTTTAAGAAATAAACAAAAAAACAATTTTCCACGAGAAATCTCAAAAAATTTTTGGAATTTCTCGTGGAATTTTTTATACAATTACGCCAACGCTTTGGAGGCAGCAAAATAGCCTCAAAAGTGCAAGTTTTGAGGCTATTCGTCTTAATAGATTAATTGTTGTCTCCGATAGAAAGGAGGTGATAATTATGAAAAGCGTTAGTTCTCAAAAGTTTTTATTTTTGATATTAAAACTAATCGTTTTAATTTGTTTAATTTCGTTCTGCGAAAATTTATATTAAGCATAAAAATAAAAACTTAAAAATTTAATATAAACCGTCAGTGATTGAATTATATACAAAAAATTCAGTCGTTGGCGGTTTTTGCTTATTTACGGAAAAGTTATCAAAAATTTTTTCCACGGGATTTTTATAAATTTTTTGGAAATTCTCGTGGAAAAATTGTTTTTTTACTTTTTTACTTTTTTGCTTTTATCCAAATTTGCGTTGGAATTCTTGCAGAAAATCACATAACACTTTTACTTCTTCCAGCGTTACGGCATTATATAAAGACGCTCTCAAACCCCCAACTGACTTATGACCTTTCAAACCGACTAAATTATTTTGCTCGGCTTCAGCAAGGAATTTTTGCAATAATTCGCCATTTTTATCTACATTTTTATTGATTATAAATGGCACGTTCATTTGTGAACGGCAATCTTTTTGCACGGAATTTATATAAAAATCGCCGGAATTGTCTATGTTTTGATATAACAAATCTGCTTTTTGTTTATTGATTTTGGATATATTTTCTAAACCGCCACAAGTATTTAATAACCAATCAAAAACCAAACCCGCCATATAAATTGCAAAAGTTGGCGGCGTATTTATCATAGAATCATTTTCCGCTAATTGTGCATAATCCCAAGTTTTTGGCGTATTCAAATCTGCCAAACCTAATAAATCTTTACGGACAATTACCAAAGTCAAACCCGCCGGCCCGATGTTTTTTTGGGCTCCGGCATAAACCAAGCCAAATTTTTCTATATCAAATGGACGCGACAAAATGTGCGAAGACATATCGGCAATCAGCGGAACGTTTGGCAACGGAGTCAAGCGATTTGGATCAATTTCTACACCGTGTATAGTTTCGTTGGTGCATAAATGCAAATAAGCGGCGTAAGGATTCAGTTTGATTTCACTGATTTCCGGAAGTTTGGTGAAATTGCTATTTTGCGTGGAAGCAACTAAACGGATTTGATGTTCTGGATCATTTTTGTAATAACTAACTTTTTTGGCTTCATTAAAAGATTTCTCTGACCACGCTCCGGTGATAACATAATCAGCAGAACGGCCGCCAAGCATATTTATAGGAATTTGGCTGAATTGTTGAGTTGCTCCGCCTTGTAAAAATAAGATTTCAAAGTTATCAGAAATGCCTAATAAGTTGCGTAAATCTTGTTTAGATTTTGCTAAAACTTCGCCAAAATCTTTGCCACGATGGCTGATTTCCATAATAGAAAAACCTTTGCCGTGCCAGTTAGAAAGTTCATTTTTGGCGATTTCTACGACGGCTTCTGGCAATTTTGAAGGCCCAGCGGAAAAGTTATAAATTTTGTTTGTCATTGTTTTTTTGATGTTTTTTTGATGTTTTTTTGATGTTTTTTTGATGATAAAAATAAAAATAATGAAAATTTTTTCCACGAGAATTCTAAAAAATTTTTTGGAAATCTCGTGGAAAATTGTTTATAAAAAATTGTTTATAAAATGTCTGCATTATGGAAAATTTATTACAACAAGCCAAAATTGCTTTACAAAATGGCGATTTGCAATCAGCGGAAAATTTATATTTTCAGGTTTGTAACAAAGCATTGCTGAATATTGATTTTGACAATGTTTTTTCTTGCTTACAAAAAATTTTGGAAATTTTTCCTAATGAATTCAAAGCAAAAATCTGCAGAAACTATTTTGAAGCATTTTCGTCTTTTTTGACGGAAAATCAAGAAAATCAATATTTATCAAATTTGCAAAATGCTTTACAAAAACAGCAAAACAAAAATATAAATTTGAGTTTTATAATTGCCAAAATTTTGATTTATCAAGCACAAGCAACGCCAAATTTGGATGCCGAATATCAAAAATTATTGCAAGCCAAAAATATTATTTTGTCATTAAATTTTGATGCGGCAAGATTTTTAAAAATACAAATTGAATTATTGTTAGCACAAAATCAACAAAATCAACAAAATCAACAAAATCAACAAAATTCCACGAGAAATTCAAAAAATTTTTCCAAAGATTTTTATAAAAATGCCAACATAATTTGGGAAAAAAATCAACAACGAATTCGGCAAAAATTTCCTAATTTGGCATTATCTGCTGATGAAAGCAAAGAATTTGCAAATATCAAAATCACTGCGTTTTTTTCCAACGGACGTGCCGGTTCGCATTTTGTGCATTCTTTGTTAGATGGCTATCCAAAAATTGCTACGCTGCCGTCGTATTCTTTGAGATATTATTTTGATCCAGAAATGTTAGATTTTTTATTTCCGTCAGATATTTTTGAAAATCCAAATTGGAAACAAAATCTAATAGAAAAATTTTGCCAAACTTTTGCAATGATGTTTGATGGCGATGCAATTTGCGACCATATCAATGGTTTTGGAAAATTTATCGGATTTTGTGAAATGGGAGAAAACGGCAATGAAATCTTGCGAGTCAGCAAAACAGCATTTGGTGAATTTATGCTCAATGAATTAAAAAATAGAGAAAAAATTTCCGCAACTGCATTTTTTATTTTGGTGCATTATGCTTATGAATTTGCTTTGGGAAGATTAGGCAGATTAAAACAAAGTCAAAAAAATAAACAACAAAAAACGGTAATTTTTTATAACGTGCATATTTTTGATAGCAAATATTTACAAAATTTTTGTTATGCATTTCCAAAAGCCACAATATTTATCAATTACACGTGAGCCATTAAATATGTTAGAAGCATCAATAAATTTATATATGAACGCATTAGATCCGCTAACCGCAGGAACGGCATTGGCAAATATAAAACCTTATGATATTTTGGAACACGGCGGCAAAAATTTATTCATAACTTGGCAAAAATTACCGCAAATTTTTTATTTGCCGTATTTAATCGGCGAAGTATTTTTCAAATTTGGTTTTGCAAAATCGGCAACAATTCGCTTGGAAGATATAAAAAATAATCCAAAAACGGCATTATTAAATTTGCTAACTTGGCTGGGAGTAGAAAATCCTACTTGGCATCAAAGTTTGGAAATTGAAACTTTTGCCGATTTTTTATACGCCGGAGCCACGCAAAATAGAGTGAAAGGATTTGATAATTCACATTTAAAAAAAGGTCAAGGCACGTTTTTCAGCAAAAACGATTTACGCATTATGAATTTGATGGCTTATCCGTTGGCGGTGAAATTTGGTTATCGCCAAAAAGATGACGAATATTTGCAAAAGGAAATCGCTTGGTATGAAAATGAGCAAAAAATAGAAACGTATATGGATTTTGAAATAAAAATAATTGACCGCTTAAAACAAGATTTCCCCAATGAAATTTCCAAAATGATGACGCCGTATTACCACAGAATAAAATTGACAAAACAAAATTTGAATTACATCAAAAAGCATAAAGAAAATTATTTTGGTTATACGGATTTGCTGGAATTGTAAAAATAAAAAGACAAAATTTTCCACGAGATTTGCCAAAAATTTTTTGAGAAATCTCGTGGAAAATCTTTTTTTATAAATTTTTTAAAAAAACTACTTGAAATTTTTTATTTCGCCTTTATTTCATAAACAAGAACAAATTTTTTATATTTTTATAAACAACAAAACAACAAATATTAAACATAAACATAAACATAAACATAAACATAAACATTTAACAAAAGGAAATTTATCATTATGGGAAAAATTATCGGTATTGACTTGGGAACAACTAATAGTTGCGTTGCCATTATGGAAGGCAACAATCCAAAAGTTATTGAAAATGCTGAAGGTGCAAGAACTACGCCTTCAATTATCGGCTATACTGACGACGGTGAAGTTTTATGCGGTGCACCGGCAAAACGCCAAGCCGTGACAAATCCAAAAAATACCATTTATGCCGTAAAACGCTTGATCGGTCGCCGTTTTGAAGAAAAAGAAGTCCAACGCGATATCGGCGTATTACCTTTCAAAATCGTCAAAGCCGACAATGGAGACGCTTGGGTTGAAGTCCGTGATAAAAAAATGGCACCTCCGCAAGTTTCCGCCGAAGTATTGCGTAAAATGAAAAAAACTGCCGAAGATTATCTCGGCGAACCAGTTACCGAAGCAGTTATTACCGTTCCGGCATATTTCAACGATAGCCAACGTCAAGCAACCAAAGATGCCGGAAGAATCGCCGGTTTAGAAGTAAAACGCATTATCAATGAACCAACTGCCGCCGCTTTGGCTTTTGGTATGGATAAAGCCGGGGGCAAAGATAAAAAAATCGCCGTTTATGACTTGGGTGGCGGAACTTTTGATATTTCTATTATTGAAATTGCCGACGTCGATGGCGAAAAACAATTTGAAGTTTTAGCAACTAATGGCGATACATTTTTAGGCGGTGAAGATTTTGACCAACGTTTAATTGATTACATTATCGGCGAATTCAAAAACGAAAACGGCATAGATTTGAAAAATGATGTTTTGGCTTTACAACGCTTAAAAGAAGCCGCCGAAAAAGCTAAAATTGAATTGTCATCCAGCCAACAAACTGAAGTCAATTTGCCGTATATTACCGCAGACGCAACAGGTCCGAAACATTTGGCAGTAAAAATCACGCGTGCAAAATTTGAATCTTTGGTAGAAGATTTGATTGAACGCAGTATTATTCCTTGCCAAATAGCACTGAAAGACGCCGGTTGCACAATTTCCGATATTGATGACGTTATTTTGGTCGGCGGACAATCACGTATGCCAAAAGTCCAAGACAAAGTAAAAGAATTCTTTGGCAAAGATCCTCGCAAAGACGTAAATCCAGACGAAGCCGTTGCCGTTGGTGCCGCAATTCAAGGTGGAGTTTTGAAAGGTGATGTTAAAGACGTTTTATTATTAGACGTAACGCCGTTATCTTTGGGAATTGAAACACTTGGCGGCGTGATGACTAAACTTATCAAGAAAAATACCACAATTCCAACCAAAGCATCACAAGTATTTTCTACGGCTGATGACAATCAATCTGCCGTTACAATTCACGTGCTACAAGGAGAGCGTGATATTGCATCCGGAAATAAAAGTTTGGGACAATTCAATTTAGAGGGCATTCCACCAGCACCGCGTGGCGTTCCGCAAATTGAAGTTACTTTTGATATAGACGCAAACGGCATTATGCACGTTTCTGCCAAAGATAAAGCAACCGGCAAAGAAAACAATATTACTATCAAAGCAAATTCTGGCTTGTCCGAAGAAGAAATCAAAAAAATGGAACAAGACGCAGCTGCTCACGCTGAAGAAGATAAAAAAGTCAAAGAACTTGCAGAAGCCAGAAATCACGCTGATGGTATGATTCATATGGTGCGTAAATCGCTCAAAGATTATGGCGATAAATTAGATCCAGCCGAAAAAGATAGCATTGAAAACGCTATCAAAGATTTGGAAGCTGCAACTCGTGACGGAGATAAAGAAACCATAGAAAAGAAAACCGAAGCGTTAATGAGTGCTTCACAAAAATTAGGCGAAAAAATCTATCAACAACAAGCCGCTCAACAAGCCGAAGCTGGAAATGCTAACGCAAATGGCGATAACAACGGAAACGGCGGCGGCAATAACAACAAAGATGATAACGTTGTTGATGCTGAATTCACCGAAGTTAAAAAATAAAAAATAAAAAATAAAAAATAAAAAATAAAACATAAAACATAAAAATAACAAATAACACAAATATTCCACGAGATTTTTAAAATATTTTTTGGATTTCTCGTGGAAAATTTTTCATAAATAACAAAAAATTATGCCAAGCAAACGAGATTTTTATGAAGTTTTGGGCGTTTCCAAAACTGCATCCGACGAGGAAATCAAAAAAGCATATCGCAAATTAGCGATGAAATATCACCCAGATCGCAACGCCGATAATCCAGCGGCCGCCGAAGAAAAATTTAAAGAAGTCAAAGAAGCTTACGAAATTCTATCCGATAGCCAAAAACGTGCCGCTTATGATAAATTCGGTCACGATGCTTTTGATCCAGCTCGTGGTGGCGGTGGAGGTGGCGGTTTCGGTGGCTTTGGCGGATTTAGTTCGGCTGGAGGCGGCGGAATCTTTGATGATATCTTTGAAGGAATTTTCGGCGGACGCTCTCAACGCGGCGGACGAAGTCAAGTTTATCGCGGTGCTGATTTGCGTTATAACCTGGAAATTTCTTTGGAAGACGCCGTCCGCGGAATTGAACGCAAAATCCAAATCGCCACAATGGTGGAATGCCCAGATTGTAAAGGTAGCGGTTCCAAATCCGGCAAAACTTCCACTTGCCCAGATTGTAAAGGTGTGGGACAAATTCGTATGCAACAAGGATTTTTCTCTATTCAGCAAACTTGTCCGCGTTGTCGTGGTGCCGGAAAATATATCTCTGATCCTTGCGTAAAATGTTCCGGTAGCGGTCGAGTTAAAAAGAAAAAAGAATTATCTATCAAAATTCCCGCCGGAGTTGATGATGGAAATCGGGTGCGACTTTCTGGCGAAGGCGAACACGGCGTAAATGGAGGACCTCCGGGAGATTTGTATGTAGATATACATTTACTGCCGCATAAAGTTTTTTATCGCGATCACGACGATTTACATTGTGAAATGCCGATTTCATTTACTACGGCAGCACTCGGTGGCGAAATTGAAATTCCAACGCTGGGCGGAGCAGCCAAGTTAAAAATTCCAGCTGGAACGCAAACTGGTAGAGTTTTTCGTTTGAATGGCAAAGGTATCAAAGGCGTACATTCATTAACGCCCGGACATTTGATGTGTCACGTAGTCGTGGAAACGCCAGTGAATTTAAACCAACGGCAAATAGAATTATTGAAAGAACTTGACGAAAGTTTTCACGCCAACGGACAAAATAGCGGAACGCATAATCCGCGAGAGCAATCTTGGTTAGATAAAGTCAAAGAATTTTTTTCCGGTAAATAAAAAATATAAAAAATATAAAAAATATAAAAAATATAAAAAAACAATTTTCCACGAGAAATCTCAAAAAATTTTTGGGATTTCTCGTGGAAATTTTTTATTATTTCAAAACATAAAATAAAAATAAAAATAAAAGTAAAAGTAAAAAGCAAACGCAAAAATATAAAAATTCACAAAGGCAAAGGTGAGCTATGTTTCAAAATTCCGTTTTTTATCAGCATATAAATAATATTGACAAAGATTTATTAAAACAAAAATTCCAAGAATTCAAAACAAATTACCAAGATCCTGCCAAAATTGAGCAAATAAAATCCTCCAAAGAAGAACAATATCAAGAAGGTTTTTTGCGTGATATTTTTGTAAATATTTTGGGCTACACAATAAATCCTGAACCAAATTTCAATCTAATCACCGAAAAACGTAACGAAAGTTCCGACAAAAAAAACACTCGCAAAGCCGACGCAGCAATCATCATTGACAACAAAACTAAATGCGTAATTGAGTTAAAAGGTTGCAACACAACAAATCTAAATAAAGTAGTAAGCCAAGTTCTTGATTACAAAGGACATCATTCAGGTTGTCGTTATATGGTTATCTCTAACTTTGCAAAACTCCGCTTTTACATAGATGATGCCACAAAATTTATAGAGTTTGATCTTTTTAATCTTGATTATGATAACTTTGAAAAACTTTACACGCTTTTAGCTTACGAACAAATCAAAGCCGACATTCCTGCTCTTATAAAAGAACAAAGCATCAGCCGTGAAGAAGATATCACCAAAAAATTTTATAAAGATTATTCCGATTTTAAAAACGCCTTATTTGACAACATCTGCGAATTAAATCCAAGTTTTGACAAATTAGAACTTTTTACCAAAACTCAAAAACTTTTGGACAGATTTTTATTTATTTTCTTTTGCGAAGATAAAGGTCTTTTGGCTCCAAATTCTATGGATGAAATTCTTGAACGCTATAAAAAGTTAAAACGATGGGATGAATATAAGCCACTTTATGACTTAATAAAAAAATTCTTTGTTTGGATTGATACCGGCTTTAAAAATGGACACTTTGATATTTTTGCCTACAACGGCGGACTTTTTAAAACCGATGATTTGCTTGATAATCTCAAAATCAGTGATGATTTGCTACAAAAACACTGCAAAAAACTTGCTGATTACAACTTTGACAGCGAGATCAGCGTTGATATTTTGGGGCATATTTTTGAGCATAGCATCAGCGAAATTGAAATCAAACAAAATGAGTTAAAAGGTATTCAAAAAGCCGATAAACGCAAAAAAGACGGCGTTTTTTACACTCCTGCCTACATCACTAAATATATAGTAGAAAGCACTCTCGGCACATTTTGCGAAGCCAAAAAAAATGAATTAGGCATCAACGACGCTGATTTTGCCGACATCAATGCGAATAAACGCAAAGACAAAATCTCCAAAATTGCCATCTTAAAAAAATACCGCGAATTCTTGTTTGGGCTTAAAATCTGCGACCCCGCCTGTGGTTCTGGAGCATTTCTGAACGCCACGCTAAAATTTCTCAAAGCCGAACATCAACTAATAGATGAGATGGAAAACAATTTTTACGGCACTCCTCTGCAATTAAATTACAACGACAACAAAATTCTTGAAAATAATATTTACGGCGTGGATATCAACAGCGAAAGCGTGGATATTGCCAAACTTTCCTTATGGCTAAACACTGCCAAAAAGGGCGAAAAGCTTACCACGCTGACCGACAATATCAAATGTGGCAATTCGCTAATCAGCGATGAATTTGACTGGCAAAAGGAATTCCCAAAAGTGTTTGAAAATGGCGGTTTTGATGTCATCATTGGCAATCCGCCGTATGTT
>SFHR01000079.1 GCA_004555545.1 Dechloromonas aromatica (nom. nud.) | reverse complement strand
CGATATGAATGTGATTTTGCAAACTTTTAACGAATATAAATCATTAGATTTCCGCAACAAAATTTATAATGCCAAAGGTGATGTAGAAACTACAACTAATGCTTTGGGCGATGAAATTATCAAAATGCTACGCACATCTGCAGATTTTGCTTCCGCATTAAATGAACAAAGCGAAAATCTTTCCGCCAAAGTTGATGCCTTGCGTCAAAGTTCGGATAAACAATCTAACGATTTGAAAAATAGTGCACATTTGTTAGCAAACATTACTAATTCTATGAGTGGCGTGGCTCAAAAAAGTAATGAAGTTGCCGCACAAACTGAAAATATCAAATCGGTCACCGAAATCATTCGCGATATTGCCGGACAAATCAATTTGTTAGCATTAAATGCAGCCATTGAAGCCGCTCGTGCCGGTGAATACGGACGCGGTTTTGCGGTGGTTGCTGATGAAGTTCGCAATTTGGCTGAAAATACGCAAAAATCGCTGACAGACATTGAAAGCAATACCAATATTTTGGTACAAAGCGTCAATGAAATGATTGAACAAATTCGTATTCAAACCGACGGCATAGAAAAAATTAACGAAAATGTTTCCAGCATAGAAATCGGAATGAACGAAAACGTAGATATTGCTCACGATTCAGCCAAAATTGCCGAAGAGGTTAGCAAAATTGCTAAAAGCATTGTAGAAGACAATAATAAGAAAAAATATTAAAAATTCTACATAAACATAAATTTTCCACGAGAAATCTCAAAAAATTTTTGGGAAATCTCGTGGAAAATTTTTATTTTTTGTTTTTGTTTTTGTTTTTGTTTATGTTTTGATGTTTTTATGTTTTGCTAATCTGGCGGAAAGAAGGGGATTTGAACCCCTGTGCCAGATTTCTCTGACCATCCGATTTCGAGTCGGCGCCGTTATGACCACTTCGGTATCTTTCCTAATTTTTGAAGTTGCGTATTGTAGCACAAAATAAATCCTAAAAATACGCTGATTTTGTTAAAAATATAAATAAAATACAATAAAAATCAAAAATTTAACGGAAAAAATAAAAATAAAAATAAAAATAAAAATAAACAAAACCAACCTAAAGGAATGACAACAATGAAAAATACTAAATATTCTGCAATGTTGCCATTGAGAAAAAATCTCCGCAAAAAATTTATTTTGCAAAGCATTATCGCTTTTATGATTTTTTCATTATGCTTGATTTTCTTTATTTCTATTAAAAATGATTTTTTTGCAAATATCGTCCAACAACAGCTAAATTTGCATAAATCATTGCCGCCACCAGAACCAGGCAAACAAGATTTAATCGTTTTATTACGCGATAATCCGCTTTCTTATAATCAAGATATCAACGGAAATACTTCCGGCTTTGAACACGATTTGGTTATGAAATTAGCCGAAACTTTAAACGTCAAAGCTCAATTTTTGTTAGTTGATAACGAGCATTTTGACGAATTTTTGGCTAACGAACCTTATCATTTGGCGATTTCTTGGCTATCGGTGGATGATAATTCTTTGCACTCCGAAAGCAATTTGATAAACATTGCCGGAAAAGATGATTCACGCAAATTGAAAATTAACAAAAATCGCTTGACGCAAAATTATCGCAACCAAAGACGTTCTGCTCCAAAATGAATACACCAAGCCGATAAAATCTTTGCAACAATTAAAAGGCAAAACTATTCACGTAATCGCCGGAACTCGCCAAGCACAGACCGCAAAATTATTAAAACAAAAAATCGCAGATTTAGAAATCGTGGAAGTCAAATCCGGCAATGAGTTAGATTTGTTAGAAAATTTGGCTAACAACGATTTGCCTTTACATAAAAACGTAAATTATGTAATCGCTGATGAATATGTAGATTTGATGGCAAATCATATTTTTCCTAACGTGCGGAAAACTCTGAATTTGCCAAATAAAAATAAATCTATTGTCTGGATTTTGGGAAAACAATTTGCGTTTAAGTTTAATAAAAACGATAAAAACGATAAAAACGAGCAAAATTCTCAAAGTTCTCAAAGTTGGGAAAATATCACGCAAAATTTTATTGCCGATTTGCATAAAACAAATTATCTGACCAAATTGAACGATATTCATTTTGGGCATTTAAAACGCCTGACCGCCATTGATATCGCTACTTTTTTGTCGGATATAGAAAAAATTTTGCCGCGTTATCGCAAATATTTCCACGAAGCCGAAAAAGTCAGCGGCTTGGATTGGCGTTTGATCGCCGCATTGGCTTATCAAGAATCGCATTGGGATCCGAATGCTACCAGTCCGACAAATGTTCGCGGAATTATGATGCTCACCGAAGACACCGCCGATCGCTTAAAAGTTAGTAATCGCTTGAACGCTCGGCAGAGTATCAAAGCCGGAGCGGTTTATTTGAATTATCTCAAAGACGCTTTTGTCGGTGCCGAAGAACCTGATAAAACTTGGTTAGCTTTGGCAGCTTATAACACCGGACTCGGCGGAATTTTAGGAGCCAGAAAATTAGCCAAAAAACGTAACTCAAATCCAAATAATTGGTATGAAATGAAAAAAGTTCTCCCTTTGATGGCTCGTCCGGGTTATGCCGAAAGTGTTGGCTCGGTGAAAGTTCGTGGCGGAGAAGCCGTAATTTTGACGGAAAACGTCCGTAGTTATTACGGAATCTTGCAGCGTTATGACGACGATTGGCAAACGCAAAATCAACCAAATATAGAGCCGAAAAATCTGTTAGAAGCAAATAAAGATAACAAGCAAAATTTGCTGACAACAAATAATTAAAACTTAACTAAAAATAAAAAATTTTTTCCACGAGATTTCCCAAAAATTTTTTGAGATTGCTCGTGGAAAAGTTTTATTTTGGATTTATTTTATAAGCAAATGATTTTTTACATCATTCCGCCCATACCGCCCATTCCGCCCATATCTGGCATTGGCGGCATAGCAGGTTTATCTTCGGCTAATTCAGCAACCATACAATCTGTTGTGAGCATCAAACCGGCAACGGATGCAGCGTTTTGTAAAGCCGAACGCGTAACTTTGGTAGGATCTAAAACACCCATTGCCACCATATCGCCGTATTCAGAAGTTGCGGCGTTATAGCCATAATTGCCTTTATTTTTGACTACTTCATTGACTACAACAGATGGCTCATCTCCGGCGTTGGCAACGATTTCACGCAAAGGTTGTTCCATAGCACGTAAAACGATTTTGATTCCGGCGTCTTGGTCAGCGTTATCGCCTTTGATATTTAAGTTGGATCTTGCACGCAATAAAGCAACACCACCGCCAGGAACTACACCTTCTTCAACGGCTGCACGAGTTGCGTGTAAAGCATCTTCTACACGGGCTTTCTTTTCTTTCATTTCTACTTCAGTGGCAGCTCCAACTTTGATTAAGGCAACTCCACCAGCGAGTTTGGCTACACGCTCTTGAAGTTTTTCGCGGTCATAATCGGAAGTGGCTTCGTCAATTTGCACACGAATTTGTTTTACTCGGGCTTGGATTGCGTCTGCGGTTCCGGCACCGTCAATGATTGTGGTGTTTTCTTTGCCGATTTCTATGCGTTTGGCATTTCCTAAATCATCCAAAGTTGCTTTTTCCAAAGATAAACCGGTTTCTTCAGAAATAACTGTGCCGCCGGTCAAAATGGCAATATCTTCCAACATTGCTTTACGACGATCACCAAATCCTGGTGCTTTGACGGCTACGGTTTTCAAAATTCCGCGAATATTATTAACAACCAAAGTTGCTAATGCTTCGCCATCAACATCTTCAGCGATAATCAATAATGGGCGAGATGATTTTGCTACTTGTTCCAAAACCGGCAATAAATCACGGATATTGCTGATTTTTTTATCAAAAATCAACACATAAGGATTTTCCAAAATTGCCTGTTGTTTATCGGCGTTGTTAATGAAATATGGTGACAAATAACCGCGATCAAATTGCATACCTTCAACGACGTCTAATTCGTTGGCCAAAGATTTGCCGTCTTCAACGGTGATGACGCCTTCTTTGCCGACTTTTTCCATAGCGTCAGCGATGATTTTGCCGATGTCGGTATCAGAGTTTGCAGAAATAGAGCCAACTTGAGCGATTTCTTTGGCGGTTTCACAAGGTTTAGAGATTTTTTTCAATTCTTCAATAGTTGCAGCTACGGCTTTATCAATTCCGCGTTTCAAATCCATAGGATTCATTCCAGCAG
Source organism: Dechloromonas aromatica (nom. nud.) (assembly GCA_004555545.1). GTDB lineage: Bacteria > Pseudomonadota > Gammaproteobacteria > Burkholderiales > Rhodocyclaceae > SFHR01. The sequence continues at coordinate 1,844 of SFHR01000079.1, read as the reverse complement.
CAACGTATTTCATACCTTCACGCACAATTGCTTGAGCTAAAACGGTTGCGGTGGTAGTTCCATCGCCGGCGATATCAGAAGTTTTGGACGCAACTTCTTTAACCATTTGAGCGCCCATATTGGCAAATTTATCTTTGAGTTCAATTTCTTTGGCAACGGAAACGCCGTCTTTGGTTACGGTTGGAGCACCAAAAGAGCGTTCCAAAACAACATTACGACCTTTTGGACCCAGTGTTACTTTAACAGCATCAGCCAAAATATTAACGCCTTCAACCATACGGGAGCGACCAGCGTCGCCAAATCTAACATCTTTTGCGGACATAATTTATATTAAAACTCCAAATTTAGTGATTGTTTTTTGTATTTAAAAATTATTTAAAAGTTATTTAAAAATTATTTAAAAATTATTTAAAAATTTGTAAAAAATATTTTGTAAATCTCGTGGAAATTTTACGTTTTGCGTTTTTGCGTTTTTGCGTTTATGCTTCCAAAACGCCCATAATATCTTCTTCACGCATTACCAAAACTTCCTCGCCGTCGATTTTTACGGCTTGACCGGAATATTTGCCAAACAAAACGCGATCGCCGACTTTGACGCACATAGGTAAAACAGTTCCGTTTTCGTGTTTGCCTGGTCCGATGGCGATAACTTCACCTTGATCAGGTTTTTCGGCAGATGAATCAGGAATAACAATTCCGGATGCGGTTTTACGTTCAGCTTCCAAGCGTTTTACAACAACGCGATCGTGTAAAGGACGAATTTTCATAAAATGTATAACTCCAAGTTAATAAATAGAATTGAAATTTGAAATTTGAAATTTGAAATTTGAAATTTGAAATTAAATTTTGTATTTTTGTTTTTTGTATAAACCCTATGTAAAGACAAAAAAATTTTTTTCAATAGTTTTTTTTTAGTTTTTCATAAAAAAATTTAAAAATTTGAAAATCTAAAAAAATATAAAATTTTCCACGAGATTTCGTAAAAAATTTTTGAAACTTTAAAAACTTACTTAATATATAAATATATAAATATATATAAACAAATACACAAATAAACAACTAAAAAATACTGAAAAATAAAAGTTTATGAACTTAAAGAAATTTGTTGCTATTGATGCAAGAGAAGCTCTGAAACAAGTTAAAGAAACTCTCGGCGATGATGCCGTGATTTTATCAAATCGCACCATTCCCGGCGGCGTGGAAATGACTGCTATTCCGCAAAAAGAAATCAACGATTTACCTTCGGCAAATTTGCCATCAAATCAAAATCAAATCCAAAATCAGAATAGAAATCAAAATCAAAATCAAAATCAAAATCAAGGCAGTCCAAATAATCAGCAAAGCAGAAATAATCAAAATTACGTAATCGCCAACAGAAATATCACGCCAAACGCAAATCCTGCTGCGGCGGTGGCAAGTGCAAATAAAAATCTTAGCAATAACACCGTCGGCAAAAATATAAATTTAAACAATGCAGAATTAAATCAAATATTAAGCAATCTCAAAAATAAAAATTCCGTTGTCAATAACAATAACAATATCAATATCAAGTCAATAACAATAACAATATCAATATCAATAGACAAAATTCGCAACAAAATCAACAAAATCAACAAAATCAACAACAAGCAAATCAAAATCAGCAAAATTTACAGCAAAATCAAAATCAAAATCAAAATCAGAATCAAAATGCTGCTCCGCCAAAAAGCACCATAAATATCACTGACGAAGACGGATTGACTCCGCCAACCAGCGATTATACGGATTTGATTAACACCGCCCGTTCGCGAATTCATCAACAAAAAACCGCACCAAATCAAGCCCAAAATCAAAATCAAAATACG
>SFHR01000031.1 GCA_004555545.1 Dechloromonas aromatica (nom. nud.) | reverse complement strand
ATCTGGAGGCGTTAAAACTTCCCAAATATGCGGCATACGCAAAACTTTTTCACAGAATTGTTGTTCGTATTTTTCTCCGGACGGCACACAAAATTCGTCCGCCAAAAAATAATCCATCGTCGGAATTCCGGTGGTTCCGAGCCAACCAATCCAAGAAATCTGAATCGGCGCCGGTTTCAGAGCGAACATAAATAATCTATGATTTTCCGTCAAGCCGGATAGATCAAACAAAATTTGAATTCCATCATTATTTATTTTTTCGGCGGCTACTTGGTCGGACATTTCATCAATGGGCGTCCATTGTTGGCAAAAATTTTTTATTTTTTGGCTGATACTATCTTCTCTTTTATTTGTCGGATAGGCGTAAAACTGCAAATTGACGGAATTTATTTGTAGCCGTTGTCGTTGTTGCAGAGCGTCAAATAAATTTAGCAAAAATTTTGCTACGGCGTGGTCGCGTAAATCTCCGGAAACTAAACCGATTTTTAGAGTAATTTTTTGATTTTTTTCCACGAGATTTTTAAAAAATTTTTTAGATTTCTCGTGGAAAAATTTTTGCGGATATTTTTTGGCAACTTTTTCGGAGAAAATTTTTGCTTCTTTGTTGATTTTTTGCAGCGTGCAATTTTGACTATACGCCAACAAAGAAAGTGGTTGTTGCTGAATAAAAATATCATCCGGAGCCAATTTCATTGCTTTTTTCATATAATTCAAAGCAATTTCTGCTTCACCGTGATTACTACAAAGTTCCGCCAAATTAAAAAACGCTTGTGCAAGTTTTGGATTATGTTTTACGGAAATTTCGTAACATTGTTTAGCTAAAAAAGATTTGCCATTTTTTCGCCAAAAAATCGCATAGTTATAAAAAATTTCTCCCAACAAATTTTTATTATGCAAACTATCGTGGTTAATTTTTTTCAGAGTTTGCTGTTTATGTTGTTGGTTATAGGCAAAAATATTTTCAAAAATTGCCTTGATATTTTGTTGTAACAATACATTTTCTTTATATAAAACTTTACAAAAAATATACGCTTTGCTAATGAGTTGCTCGGCTTGTTGCTGTTGATGATTTATGAAATAAGCGTTAGCTAAATTTCCAAAAATCACCGCCGAGCAAGGATTTATGGCTTTGGCGTTTTCAAATTCATTTATTGCCTCATCAATTTTGCCGTTTTGTAATAGCGTCTGCCCCAAATTAGAAATTGCTTCGTCGTCGTATGGATCAATTTTTACGGCTTGTTTCATAACTTTTAACGCTTCGGAGATTTTTCCTAACGACAATAATGCAACACCTTCGGCTTTATAACCCAATAAATTTGTAGGAAAATCTTGCTGAAATTGTTTGGATAACTTTAATAGCAATTCAAAATTTCCGCTTTGGTGAGCGGCAAATATTTCATCTAAACGTTGTTGAGTTAATTGCATAATGTTTAATTTTTATTTTTAACTTAAAAAAATTCCACGAGAATTCTAAAAAAATTTTTGGAAATCTCGTGGAAAATTTTTATTTTTGTTTATTTTTTTAAGAATTATTTTTTAAATTGTTGATAAATTTGCCGAACCCATTTTCGCCTAACCAGAAATGTAACAGATTATTCACGCCGCGAGAAGTCAGCGACGCACCAGCCAGAGCATCTACTTGATGCACGGCATCGGCGGAATCTTCTCTGACTCCACCTTTGATAATCTGAATGTTCGGCGTTCCGTCGGCGGCAAATAAAGTTTTGCCGTGCCATAACGCTTTCCAGCGAGGATTATCAACTTCTCCGCCAAGCCCCGGAGTTTCGCCTTGTTGATAAAAACCAAGCCCAACAACCGTATTCAAATCGTCCGCTTTGATTGCCAAAAAGCCGTAAAGCGTAGACCAAAGTCCATAACCACGAATCGGAATAATTAAGTTTTCATTTTCGCCGGTTTGCGGATTTACAACCCAATAAACCACGCTGAAATTTTCTCGCCGACGAATTTTGGCGATATCCTGTTTATCACTCAATTCAATGGAAGTTTGCGGATCTTTGGCAACGGAAACCGCATTGAACGTATTGACATTGATTTCTGGATTATCAATGATTTTGCCTTCTTGCAAATCTACAACTTGCGGACGAATACGTTCTTTAAACATATTTTCCACGAGATTTGCAGAATTTTTTTCCGGATTTGCAGAATCTTCGACGGGCAATAAACCAGCGATTTGCAAAATATTTTTTTGTTTATCCAACTGCTGATTTTGCACCTGAATCGGCTTCAAACCGATAGCCGCTCCGGCGACAAAAAAAGCACTGATCAAACTAACCGCCAACGCAACAATTAGCGTTTTGCTGATAGATTCTTTATTTTTTGCTTCATTATTATTGCTCATCTCTGACCTTTCTGCGTTTTATGTTAGATTGAATTACAAAATAATCAATTAACGGTGCTACCAAGTTGCCGAATAAAATGGCTAACATCATTCCTTCTGGGAATGCCGGATTGACTACTCGGATTAACACGACCATCAAGCCGATAATGAATCCAAAAATCCATTTTCCAGTTTGCGTCATTGATGCCGAAACTGGATCGGTTGCCATAAAGAACATTCCAAAAGCAAAGCCGCCCAAAACAAAATGCCAATACCAAGTCAAACCAAATAATGGATTAGTTGCCGAGCCGATCATATTAAATAAAGTGCTGGTGAGAAACATTCCCAAAAATACGCCAAGCACAATTCTCCAAGCCGCAACTCCGGTGATTAACAAAATCACGCCACCGATCAAAATTGCCAAAGTGCTGGTTTCGCCCATAGAACCGGGAATATAACCGAGAAAAGCATCAAACCAAGTTAAAGCACCGGAATTCAAAAAGTTTGCATCAGCGGCAATTTGTGCTAACGGCGTAGCTTGTGTGAAGCCGTCAATGGCAGTCCAAACTTTATCGCCAGAAATTTGTGCCGGATAAGCAAAGAATAAAAACGCACGTCCAGCCAACGCCGGATTCAAGAAATTTTTACCAGTGCCGCCGAAAACTTCTTTGGCTAAAACTACGCCAAAACTAATTCCTAACGCTACTTGCCAAAGCGGAATTGACGGCGGAACAATCAAAGAAAATAAAATGGAAGTTACGAAAAAACCTTCATTTACTTCGTGTTTGCGGACTATGGCGAATAAAACTTCCCAAAAGCCGCCAACTACGAAGGTTACAGCATAAACTGGCAGAAAATAAAACGCACCAAAAACAAAATTGTCCCAACAACTTTGCGGATTAAAGTTTATCAAATGTGGCAAAAAATAAAATCGCCAGTCGCTGAGTTCAGTCAGCGTTTTGTTTAATAAATCCGGCTGATTTGCAAATACTGAATTTGCCTGAAAACCCACGTTCCACATAGCCCAAAACATTGCCGGAAACGCACATAGCCAAACAATAATCATAATGCGTTTTAAATCAATGCCGTCGCGAACATAAGCGGAGGATTTTGTCACGTTGGTTGGGCGGAACATAAATGTATCGGTTGCTTCATAAAGCGGATACAATTTTTCTAATTTGCCGCCTTTTTCGAACGAAGGAGCAATTTTGTCTAAAAAGTTTCTCAAAAGCTGCATATTTTTATATTTGTATTACTTAAATTACTGCTTATAATATTTTTATTGTTGTTATTTATCATTTTTCCGCGAGATTTTATAAAAAATTTTTGAAATTTTATAATTTTTATAATTATTTATAATTTTTATAATTTTTAAAAATTTCCCACGTTTTTTCAAAATTTACAAATTTACATTTTTTTACAAACAAACTTCTATTTTTTACGAATTTTTACTTATAATCACACACATAGATTGAATAAATAAGAAACACTAAAAAAGATTATGTATTTGGTTTTCCTTTATAAGTTTAGATATTCGACTTTTTGATAAAAATTAAGTGATAGTGATACTTTTTATAAATTAAGTAAATCAAATTAAATTTTCTTATTAAATAAAAATTAAGACAGAAGCCCTTACTACTGAATGCAAAGTAAGGGCTTTTTTTATATCTGTTTATTTTTGTTTATTTTTTGCTATCAGCAACAAAATTTTACAATTAGCAATGTATTTTTACATTGCTTTTTATATAATAACAAGCATAGATTGAATAAATAAGAAACACTAAAAAAGATTATGTATTTGGTTTTCCTTTATTAACAAACAAGTGATAGTGATACAGTGAACATTTTATAAATTAAGTAAATCAAATTAAATTTTCTTATTAAATAAAAATTGAAGCCAAAAGCCCTTACTACTGAATGCAAAGTAAGGGCTTTAATTTTTGTTATGTTTTTATAAGCAAACATTTTTATAAATGTTTTTATAAATATTTAATATAAATATTTTCCACGAGATTTCCCAAAAATTTTTTGAGATTTCTCGTGGAAAATTTTTTGCTTTTTTATATTTTTAATAAAACTGCACCCCAAGCAAATCCTCCACCGATGGCTTCTAACAAAATTGTTTGCCCAGAATTTATTTTTATGTGGCCATTTTTCACTGCAAAATCTAACGCCAACGGCACCGACGCCGCCGAAGTATTTGCGTGTAAATGCACCGTTGAAATCACTTTGTCCGCCGACAATTTCAAGCGTTTGCCAACCGCCTGAATTATGCGTTCGTTGGCTTGATGCGGAATCAAAAAATCTACATTTTCGGTCACGCTCAAATTATGTTCTTGGCAGATTTGTTCGGCAACTGATGATAACGATTTCACCGCAAATTTGAAAACCGCTTGACCGTCCATTTTTAAAACCGGATCGCCAAAAATCGTCCCTTGATGAATTTGTCCGGGAACATTTAAAATTTTGTTATATGAGCCGTCCGCCAGCAATTTAGAGCCAATGATTTTATTTTGTGTAGTTTCATTATCAACCGCTTCCAAAATTACCGCTCCGGCTCCGTCGCCAAATAAAACGCAAGTTGAGCGATCATTCCAATCCAAAATATTAGAAAAAATCTCGGCTCCGATAACCAAAGCACGTTTGTGCGAACCCGAAGCGATAAATTTTTCCGCCGTCGCCAAAGCATACACAAAACCGCTGCATACGGCTTGGACGTCAAAAGCGGTAGCATTTTCATTATTGTTGGCTAATTTTTGCTGAACCAAACACGCCGTGCTCGGAAAAATATAATCCGGCGTAGAAGTCGCCACAATAATCAAATCTATATCATTTGCGTTCAGATTTGCGTTTTGCAGAGCATTTTTAGCCGCCGCAACTGCCAAATCGCTGGTTAGTGTGGGCTGAAAATCAGCGTTATTGTTTAAAAATTTTTGCTTATCAAAAATATAATTCAAATCATTTGCAATATAACGTTGCCGAATTCCGGTGCGTTCAATAATCCAAGCGTCGTCGGTTTGGACTCCTTTGTTGATTAAATCTTGATTAGAAATCGGCTTATTTTCGTTAGGAACAAAACTTCCAACGCCGATAATTTTTGCAGCAATTTTTTTATTCTGGTTTTTCATTTTTTTATGTTTTTTACTTTAATTTTTAATTTTTAATTTTTATTTTTCCACGAGAATTTCAAAAAAATTTTTAGATTTCTCGTGGAAATTTTGTTATTTTTTTATTTTATTAACGGCATAAAATAGCCATCATATAGTTTATTTGCTTCTTTATAAATTGCTTTTATACTTCTAAGTTGATATTTATTTTGTAAGTCAGTAATCCATTGATTTAATTGTTGTTTTGCTACATTTACATTACTTTCCCAGCCGCCGTGATTTTGATTTACAATAAAAGCATTCCAAACACAAATCGCCAAACATAGTAAAGATTTTTCTAAATTATTTGCTTTAATAAACTCAAAATCTAAATTGCCAAATTTTTCGGCAAAAGGTCTTCCTAAATCACTTAGTATCCATTCAGTAGCAGCACGATAAGGTATTCCAGCACGTCCTAAAATTCTTACTAAACACATAAAGCGATTTGATAAATTTGGTAATTTGGTCAAATTACTTTGCGAACAATATATTAACGGTTCAACAAGTAACTCTATTATATAAATTCCAATTAGGATCAGTTTGGTTAATTACAGATTCTATAGCTTGTCCAATATATTCTGCGTAATTATATGAAGTTATAAAAATTACAAATTTTTTGTTCATTTTATTTTTTATTTTAATTTTAATTTATTACTTATTATTTTTTTATTACTTTCAAAAGGTTTGAAAATATTATTTAATAAGTTTAATTCCATTTTTTTCTGCATAATACTCTGCCATTGTTGCATCAATGTTATAAAGTAATCTTATCAAAAATTGTAGGCGAGCATAAAAAATATTATCTAATTTCTTATGTAAAGCGAATCGTTTCTGTGAAATCAATAATTTTATTTCATCTTCTAGTAGTTTTTTTCTTATAGTATATACTGTATTTTTATTATGCATCCTATACAATGCAACCGGTTTTGTTATAACTTTAATTTTATATTTTCTTGTTAATTTGAATAACATTTCTAAATCTTCTATGCTATTTCCTTCGGTATATGATTTGACAATTTTTATAGTATCTAATTTTGTTAAATTACTCATAGCTGGAAGAAAATTTCCTATTAAAATATCTTTGAATTCTACATCAAAATTGGCGTTGAAGTTAATTTCTTTTCTTTGAACTACTGCACTTCTTCTGAAAAAAAATTGTAAAAAACTGTCAGAAAAAGAATTAGGACTATTTTTTAGATAAAAAATACCTTGTTCATCAAAACAAATTGCCTCAGAATTTTTATTTATTAAATTTGCATCTCCGAAAATTGCAGCATAACTATCATCTAACTTTTCTATTTCTGAAACCAATAGTGAAGTTTTAAAAGGTAACAAAATATCATCACTTGCTATCGCATAAAAATATTTTCCTTGAGCCCACTTTATTGCTTTATTTAAGTTATAACTGATACCTTTATTTGTTTCATTTTTATGATATTCAAACCGTATAAAACGATCTTTACATTTATCACTAAAACTATTTATTACTGATTCTGATTTATCACCAGAACAGTCATCAATAATAATTAGTTCTATGTTTTTATAATCTTGCAAAATTACACTATTTATAGTTTCTGCTATATATTTTTCGTGGTTGTATGAAGGAATACAAATGCTAACTAATGGCAAATCCAAATTATTGTTCATAATGTAATTAAAAAATAAAAATGTAGTATATTTTCTTGCGTATTTCCACGAGATTTTCAAAAAAATTTTTAGATTTCTCGTGGAAATTTGGAAATTTGGAAATTTGGAAATTGTTTATTTTTGTAATTTTTCTAATAATTTTGTATGAATTCCGCCAAAACCGCCGTTACTCATTATCAAAATATGAATTCCTGCCGAATTTTGTAGATTTTCAAAATTCTCAAAATCTTCAATTTTTTCAATTATCGCATTTATCAAATTTTCTAAATTATCCAAAACGGCAAAATTTTCTTTGCCGAGCGACTGTAAAGCATCATTTGCATTCCAATCCAAACCGTTGGAATAACAAAATACAAAATCCGCATTTCGCAAACTTTCCGCCAACCGAGCCTTCATTGTGCCCAATTTCATTGTATTTGAGCGTGGTTCAAATACGGCAATAATTTTGGCTACGTTTCCAACTTTATTCCGCAAACCATTTAAAGTCGTAGTAATCGCTGTCGGATGATGAGCAAAATCGTCATAAACGGTGATATTTTTGCTATCAATTTTGCCACGAATTTCCATACGCCGTTTGACGTTTTCAAATTGCGATAACGCTTCCAAAGATGTTGCAAAATCAACGCCAACGTGTTGAGCCGCCAAAATCGCTGCACAAGCATTATTGCGATTATGTTCGCCGGTTAAATTCCACGAGATTTCACCAATTTTTTTTGAATTTTCATATAAAGCAAGTTGAGAATTTTGTTGGCTATCAGAACCATCACAACTAAAAATTTTTGCGGAATTTTTTGCGGAATTTTTTACTGAATTCTCGTGGAAATTTGTTTTATTTTTTCCAAAATAGACAACTTCTGACCAAACTCCACGCTGTAAAACTCGCTGCAAACTATCTTCATCAATATTACAAACAATTCGCCCGTTTTGCGGTAAAGTTCGCACCAAGTGATGAAATTGCGTTTCTATGGCTGCCAAATCAGCAAAAATATCAGCGTGATCAAATTCCAAATTATTCAAAATTGCGGTTTTTGGATGATAATGCACAAACTTTGAACGTTTATCACAAAAAGCCGTATCATATTCGTCAGCTTCAATTACAAAAAATTCACTTTGCGGATTAAATCTCGCTGAAACGCCAAAATTTTGTGGAACTCCGCCGATTAAAAAACTCGGATTTTTTCCGGCGTATTCTAAAATCCACGTCAGCATAGACGCTGTGGTTGTTTTGCCGTGCGTTCCGGCAACGCCTAAAACCCATTTATTTTGCAAAATATTTTCAGCTAACCACTGAGGTCCGGAAATATATGGCAAACGCTCATTCAAAATTTTTTCTAACAACGGATTTCCACGCGAAATCGCATTGCCGATAACAAAAATATCCGGTTTAACTTGTTCTGCTTGATTTGCATCATAACCTTCGTGCAAAATAATTCCAGCGTTGATAAGTTGATCGCTCATTGGAGGATAAACGGCGGCATCACAACCGCTAACTTGATGACCGGCGGCTTTGGCAATTTGAGCAAGTCCGCCCATAAAAGTTCCGCAGATTCCTAAAATGTGAATTTTCATAATATTTGTTTTTTATTTGTTTATTCTTTATATTTTTATATTTTTGTAATTTTGTAATTTTGCGATTTTAGAAAATAAAAATTTTCAAAAAATATTTTTAAAATCTCGTGGAAAATGTTTATAAAAATCAAAATCAAAACTTAAAACAAATATCAAATATCAAATATCAAATATTAAATATTAAAAATGACAAATAATCAAAATCAAGATTTATTTAATCAAGCCAAAAATCATATTCCCGCCGGTGTAAATTCGCCTGTTCGGGCTTTCGCCGCTGTCGGCGGAATTCCTCCATTTATTCGTAACGGCAACGGTGCAAAAATCACTGACGAAAATAATAAAACTTACACCGATTACGTCGGTTCTTGGGGACCAATGATTTTGGGGCATTGTCATCCAAAAGTAATTGACGCCGTCAAAATCGCCGCCGAAAATGGATTAAGTTTTGGAACTCCTACAAAAAATGAAGTTTTGCTTGCTGATTTGCTTTGCCAATTAGTTCCATCTATGGAAATGCTACGTTTGGTATCTTCCGGCACCGAAGCCACGATGTCGGCAATTCGTTTGGCTCGTGGTTATACGCAACGTGATTTGCTGGTCAAATTTGAAGGTTGTTATCACGGACATTCTGATAGTTTATTAGTCAAAGCCGGATCCGGATTGCTCACTTTTGGCGATGGCAAATCTAGTCCATCTTCCGCCGGAGTTCCAGAAGATATAGCCAAAAATACCATAGTTTTGCCGTATAACAATATTGATGTTTTGCAAGATTTTTTCCTGCAAAATGGCAATAAAGTTGCCGCTGTAATTGTTGAGTTAATTGCCGGAAATATGAATTTAATTCGTCCAGCGGCGGATTTTATACACAAAATACGCGAATTGACTACAAAATTTGGTGCAATTTTTATTGCCGATGAAGTTATGACCGGCTTTCGTGTAGGTATAAAATCAGCACAGGGTTTATTTGATGTAGTGCCCGATTTATCTACATTTGGCAAAGTTATCGGCGGAGGAATGCCGTTAGCGGCGTTTGGAGGCAAAAAAGAAATAATGCAAAAAATCGCACCGCTCGGAGCGGTTTATCAAGCCGGAACGCTTTCTGGGAATCCGGTGGCGACTGCGGCTGGTTTAGCAACTCTGAACGAAATCAAAAATACGCCAAATTTTTATGAAAATCTAACGCAAAAAACGCAAATGTTGGTTGATGGTCTGCAACAAGCGGCTAAAAATGCTGGTTATCAACATTTTACGGCACAAAATGTTGGCGGAATGTTTGGAATATATTTTGCCGAAAACGGCGAGATTCCTAATGATTTTGCGGAAATTTCGGCGTCAGTGAGAATTGATGATTTCAATAAATTTTTCCACAAAATGTTAGATTTAGGTGAATATTTTGCTCCGTCGGCGTATGAAGCCGGATTTGTCTCGGCAGCTCATAGTCAGGAAATTATTAAGCAAACAATCAAAAATGCAGAAATCGCTTTTAAAGCCTTGAAAGCATAAACAGGAATATAAATAAACAAATTTTCCACGAGATTTCTAAAAATTTTTTTGGATTTCTCGTGGAAATTTTTTATTTTTTGTTATTTTCCAAATGGTTTTGGTTTAGTCAAAGTTTCTATCAACGGCGAGGTGAAATTCATTATTAACACCGCAAAAGCCACGCCATCTGGGAAAGTCCCGAATAAACGAATTATTGCAGCCAACGCTCCGCAGCAAAATCCGAAAATCAATTTGCCTTTGGGAGTGGTGCAAGACGACATCGGATCCGTTGCGATAAAAAATGCTCCTAAAATGCTACTTGAATTCAACAGATGAAATAACGGCGTTATATTGCTGTTGGAATCGTATAAATAAGCGATTGCAGTAATCACAAAAATTCCTGACAAAAACATCACCGGAATATGCCAAGTTATGATTTTCTTTATCAGCAAATATATTCCGCCGAGCAAATACGCCAAACCCAAAATATAAAATCCGTATAAATCTTTTGCATTGTGTAAATAATTTTTATTAGCAAAATCGGCGGCATTAAAATTTGTATTAGCTCTGGACGCAGTTTTGAGCGTGTCTAACGGCGTGGCAGAAGTTATTGCATCAAAATTTGCAAAAATATCAAAATTAAACAAGCCAGAAAAATCATTGATTATCGGCGGAAATTTCAGCATCAGATTCGGAAAAGAAATCAAACATACCGCAAATGCAACCATTGCCGGATTAAAAGGATTTTGTCCCAAACCGCCATAACAATGCTTGGCTATGATTATGGCAAATGCAGTGGCAAAAATTATCAACCAAATTGGTGCTAATGGCGGAAAACTTAAAGCGATCAAAATTGCCGTTAAAATTGCCGAGCCATCTAACAAAAAAAACTTGATAGATTTTTTGCGTAATTTCAGACATAAAAATTCACAACATAAGGCGGTCAAAATTGCTAATACAATTTGCCATAAAATTTGCGATCCAAAGCGATAAACATAGGCAACAATTCCCGGAATTAAAGCGATACAAACGGAAAACATCACTTTGGCGATGCTATTTTTATTATGAAAATACGGAGAAGAAATCGGTAAAAAATTATTCATAAAAATTATTTTTTGTTTTATTTTTATTTATATTTTTTATATTTTTATATTTTTTATATTTTTTTAAATATTCCACGAGATTTCCAAAAAATTTTTTAGAAATCTCGTGGAAATTTTTTTATTTTTTATTTTTCTGCTTGTTCTGCTTGTTCTGCTTCTTTCATTTTTTGAGCCGCTTTTTCGGCTGCTAATCGCAAACGTTCGGCTTTTTCGGCTTTTTCACGTTGTTCGCGAAATTGTTTGAATTCAAAGCGTTCTTTGGCGATTTCTGCGGCTTTTTGCTCGGCTCGTTTAGCAAAAATCTCGGACTTGGCAAAACGGAAATAATGCACCAACGGAATATTTGCCGGACAAACGTAGGAACAACAACCGCATTCTATGCACTCAAATAAATCGTATTGCTCGGCTTTTTGGAAATCTTTGCTTTTGGAGAACCACGCCATAGCGTAAGGTTGCAACTGGCTAGGACAAACTTTGGCACAAGCCGTGCAACGAATACACGGCATTTCCGGAAGTTTTGGTGGAAATAATTTTTCCGAACTAACTATCAGGCAATTTGTAGTTTTCAGCACTGCTGAATTTTCATTGATTATCGGAAAACCCATCATCGGGCCGCCGTGAATTATGCCGTTGGAATTTTCCAAAGGTTCCGCAAAATCAATGATTTCCTTGATTGGCGTGCCGATTAGCACTTCATAATTGCCGGGATTTTTGACGTTGCCGGTTATCGTAACAATGCGAGAAATCAGCGGTTTATTAAATTTGATGGCTTGATATAAACTGAAAATCGTAGCGATATTGAAAACTTGCACGCCGACCGAAGTCGTGCGAGAAGAAGCGGCGATTTTTTTGCCGGTTAGCAAATATGCGAGTTGTTTAGCCGAACCGCTCGGATAAATCGTTGGGACAACTTTTATAAGAATTTCATTGCCTTTATTTTGGGCTTTGATTTGTTCTTGCAACGCTTTTATGGCTTGTGGTTTGTTGTCTTCAATGCCGATAATGATATTTTTTGGCGATAACATTTCAGCCAAAATTTGAATTCCAGCAATGATTTCGGCGGCTTTTTGCTGTATCAAAATATCGTCGCTCGTTGCGTAAGGTTCGCATTCGGCGGCGTTGATAATTATAGTTTCTATATGTGATTTTGCTGCACCATCAATTTTGCTATGCGTTGGAAATCCTGCTCCTCCGAGTCCGACAATTCCGGCATTTTGGATAAATTTATCAATTTCTGGCAAAGTTTTATTTTGATAATCAAAAAGATCCGATGAATCAACATTATTTTTATTTTTATTTTGATTTTTATTTTTATTTTGATTTTGATTTTCATCCGGAGAAATTACCACGCACAGATTTTCCAAGCCAGACGGATGTGTGCTGGGTTTGTTAGCAATTTCTTTGATAACGCCATCAACCGGCGAATGAGCCGCAACCGCCAATGAATTTGTCGGTTTGGCTATCATTTGTCCGGCAAAAACTTTATCACCAACTTTTACAATAATTTCAGCGGCTTTGCGATCATTATTTGCATCACCAATTTCCACGAGAAAATCAAAAATTTTTTTAGAAATCTCGTGGAAATTTTGAATTGTTTGAGTTTTCTGAAATGATAAATCTTTATGCGTTGCCGGTTCAACGCCTCCGGGGAATTTGAAAATTTTGCTTAAATTGCTTAAAAATTTTGCCATATTTTTGATTAACTTATTAACTAACTTTCATACCGATTTTTGCACCGCTATCTGGGCTTAACAGGAATATTCCTTCGTTATCGTTTTCGCTGGACGCTGCCAAAACCATACCTTCAGAAATTCCGAATTTCATTTTGCGAGGTTTTAAGTTTGAAATCATCGGCGTTAATTTGCCGACTAATTTTTCCGGCTCCGGATAAGCGGATTTTATTCCGGAAAAAACTGTCCGTAAATTTTTTTCACCCAAATCCAAAGTGAGTTTTAACAATTTGTTTGATTCTTTAACGATTTCAGCATTAACAATTTTGGCTATACGAATATCAATTTTTTGGAAATCATTGATATCACAAAAATTGCTTTCTATTTTTTCAGTTTTATTTTCAGTTTTATTTTCAGTTTTATTTTCAGTTTTATTTTCTTTTGCAATAGTCGCTTTATTTGCATCAATCAACTTGCTCACGAGTTTTTCATCAATACGTTGCATCAAATGCTTATAGGCATTGATTTTGTGTTGTTCTGGCAAAATATCAGCGACGTTTTTCCACGAGAAATCACCAAAAATTTCTGAAATATTTAAGAATTCTGCGGTATTTTCAGCCACTTTCGGCAAAATTGGTTTTAAATAAATTGTCAAAATTTTGAATAATTCCAGTGCGTTAGAACAAACCACGTGTAAATCTGAATTGATTTGATTTTGTTCAGAATTTTTTGCCAATTCCCAAGGTTTGACGCTATCAACATATTGATTTGCCACGTCCGCCAACGCCATAATTTCACGTACGGCTTTGCTGAATTCACGCAATTCATACAACGCTGCAATATTGTCAGCGGCGTTCTGGAGCGTTTTGATGGCTGGCAAATTTTGATTTATTTTGGCTAATTTGCCGTCAAATTTTTTGTGTATAAATCCGGCACAGCGACTTGCAATATTGATATATTTGCCAATTAGATCTGCATTTACTTTAAAAATGAAATCATTGAGATTCAAATCTATATCTTCAAACGTGGAGTTGAGTTTGGAGGCAAAGTAATAACGCAACCATTCTGGATTTAATCCGGTTTGAATATAACTTTCGGCAGTGATAAAAGTTCCACGAGATTTTGACATTTTTTTTCCATCTACGGTCAAAAAACCGTGTGCAAAAATTTTAGTTGGCGTTCTCAAATTGACAGCGTTCAATTCAGCAGTCCAAAATAAAGCGTGAAAATATAAAATATCTTTGCCTATAAAATGATACATTTCCGTTGTAGAGTCAGCTTTGATCCAGTCATCAAAATTCAAGTTTGGAATTTTGTTTTTATTTTTATCACAAAAGTTTTTGAACGAGCCAAAATAACCAATTGGAGCGTCTAACCAAACATAAAAAAACTTATCCTTGCTATTTGGAATTTGAAAGCCAAAATATGGGGCATCGCGTGTAATATCCCAATCCGACAAAGAATTTAGCCATTCTTGCATTTTATGAGCGGCTTCGGTTTGCAAAACTCCGTTTTCGGCGGAAATATATTTGCGTAAAAAACTTTCACAACGTTTATCTGATAATTTGAAAAAATAATGCTCGGAAGTTTTTAATTCCGGTTTTACGCCGGAAATTGCCGAATATGGATTTTTTAATTCAGTTGGCGTATAAGCAGCACCACATTTTTCGCAGTTATCGCCGTATTGATCGGCGGCACCACAACGCGGACATTCACCTTTTATAAAACGATCCGGCAAAAACATTTGATGTTGTGGGTCATAAAACTGCTCAATTTGGCGTGTTTCTATGTAATTTTCGGCGACTAACTTTTGATAAATTTCATTAACAATTTGCTCGGTTTCCGGAGAATGTGTGATATAAAAATTATCAAAACCGATATAAAAATCAGCAAAATCGCGACTGTGTTCTTGATGAACTTTGGCAATCAATTCTTCCGGCGTGATGTTTTCGTTTTGGGCTTTTAGCATTATCGGAGTGCCGTGTGTATCGTCAGCACAAACATAAAAACATTGATGATCACGCATTTTTTGGAATCTTACCCAAATATCAGTTTGAATGTATTCAACCAAGTGTCCTAAATGGATTTTTCCGTTGGCGTAAGGCAAAGCCGAAGTTACTAAAATTTGTCTGCTCATAATATTTTTGAAATTGTTGTTATTTTTTTGTTATTAAATGATAATTTTCCACGAGATTTTAAATTTTCTTTTCAAAAAATTTTTTTAAAATCTCGTGGAAAAAATGTAAAAAATACATAAAAATACATAAAAATACATAAAAATACATAAAAATACATAAAAATACAAAACTACATAAAAACAAACTTGCTCAAAAAAGGTGTCTTATGTCTATTGTTTTAGTTGTTGATGATGAAATCGGAATTCGCGAATTGCTTTCGGAAATTTTGATGGACGAAGGTTTTGATGTTAAATTAGCCGAAAACGCAACTGTAGCCAAACAAATTCGCAATCAACTGCGACCGGATTTGGTTTTATTAGATATTTGGATGCCTGATATGGACGGAATTTCGTTGCTCAAAGAATGGCGAAGTAACGGACAATTAACAATGCCGGTGGTGATGATGTCCGGGCACGGAACCATTGATAACGCCGTAGAAGCAACACGCTTTGGTGCTTGTGATTTTTTGGAAAAACCAATCACGCTCAAAAAGTTATTAAGCACAGTCACAACGGCGATTGAAAACGATTTGGCAAATAAACGCAACGCCGACGGACAAAATTCTGCCGCAAATAAAAATAACAAAAATACTTTGACTTTGAATGGCTTTGCCAAAATTCCACCGATTAAAGAATTTCATAAACGGCTGATGCAAATGATTAGTTGCTCCAAAATTTTGCTGATTAAAAACATAGATGCAAATTTTGCCGAAATCTGTGCCAAAAGTATTTTGCAAACTATAAATACTAACAATGATATTCAAAATAACGATAATAATTTGTTAGATTTAAGCAGTTTGAATAAACCTTTAAATATTGAAATTTTGGAAAAACTTCGCGGCGGAGTTGTATATATTTCTGATTTGCGAAGTATTACTACAAAAATTCAGCAATTAAATATAAATTTTGTTTTAGAACGTTTAGACAAATTAAATTTGAAATTCTTATTAGCAAGTAAAATTCCCATTGAAGTAATAGAGAATAATGTGAATTTTGCAAAGCTATGGGATTTGAAATTGCTAACCAAGTTAAAACAAGTTTGGATTGAATTACCTCCGTTAAGAAATCATTTGGATGACTTGCCAAATATTGCTACAATTTTATTGACTTATTTCATAGAAAATAATGAAGTTCCTAATCATCATTTTGAGACAAATGCACTTAATTATTTACGCACGGCAAACTGGGATTTATCTGACAACTGGGGAAATTTATACCATTTAATAAAAAATATTGCACTGACAACACTAACGCCAGAAATCAGCGAAAAAGATATAAAACCATTTTTCAATAACAATGAAAATAATGCCAACGTTGTTGATAATGAAAATTATGCAGAAAATACAAATATCAACGCAAATTCTACCGCTCAACAAATAGAAAAAATTGATACTGAAAATAATAATTATTTGAGCAATAATAATGCAGAAGTAAATGCAAATTTAAACACAAATATAAATAATACAAATGCAAATACAAATACAAATGCAAATGCAAATACAAATACAAACGCAACTACAAACTCAAATAATTTATCAGTAGAATTAAAAAGTATGTTTAATTATCCACTTCGTCAAGCACGTGATATGTTTGAAAAATTATATTTTGAATATCATCTGAAACGCGAGAATAATAATATTATTCGCTTGGCTGAAAAAACTGAATTAGAACGCACTCATTTATATCGCAAATTAAAACAATTAGGTATAAATTTAAAAGCAAATTCTAATAATAATTGAACTATAAAAAACAATTTTCCACGAGATTTTTAAAAATTTTTTCAAAAGTTTCCAAAAATTTTTTTAAATTTCTCGTGGAATTTTTAAAAATAAAAATAAAAATAAAAATAAAAATAAAAATAAAAATAAAAACCTAAATGGAAAACCAAATTTATAAAAATGTCGCTCTAATCGGCAAATATAAAAGCCCAAATATTTCCAAAGAATTATCAGATTTGGCGAACCTTTTGCAAGAGCATAATTGCAATGTGCAAATTGAATCTCAAACCGCCGAAAATATCGCCGACGCCGAAAAATCGCAGTTCAAAAATTGTGACATTAGCAACATTCAGCAAATCGCAGAAACCGCTGATTTGGCAATCGTGCTTGGCGGCGACGGCACAATGTTAGGAACGGCCCGGCATTTGGTAAATTTTCAGGTTCCGTTGCTCGGCGTAAATCAAGGACGGCTCGGATTTCTCACCGACCTTGATAAAGAAAAATTGCCAGAACTGATGAGCGATTTGTTAAGTGGCAATTTCATCAGCGAAAATCGTCTGCTGTTGCAAGGCGAAATCTGTCGCAACGGAGCCGCCATAGTCAAAAATTTGGCTTTGAATGATATCGTCATAGACAAAGGTTCCACCGGACGTTTGATTGAATTTGAATTGTTTATAGACGGCGAGTTTATCAGCGAACAACACGGCGATGGTTTGATTGTCTCAACGCCAACTGGTTCTACGGCGTATTCGCTATCTGCGGGAGGTCCGATTATGCATCCAAGTTTGAACGGCTTTGCGTTGATTCCATTATGTCCGCACACGCTGACTCATCGTCCGTTAGTCGTGGCAGATTCGGCAAAAATAGAATTGCAGGTTTCGCCGATTAACGACGTGCAATTACATTTTGACGGACAAATGACGTTCGCTTTGCACGGCGGAGATCGCATAAAAATCCAGAGTTTTGAAAAGCATATAACTTTTTTGCATCCAAAAACGTATAGTTATTTCAGCACGGTGAGAAATAAATTTCATTGGGCGGAACGTATAACAAAATAACAAATAAAACAAATAAAACAAATAAAACAAATAAAACAAATAAAACAAATAAAAAATTTCCACGAGAAATTCCAAAAATTTTTTTAGATTTCTCGTGGAAATTTGTATTTTTTTATTTTTTATCCGATTAGTTGCGGAATGCTGTTGAATAATTCGGTCATATAATTCATCATATATTGAATTAACCAAGGGCCACCGAATATTAAAACCAAAAAGATAGAAAATAATTTTGGCACAAATTGTAAAGTGCTTTCGTTGATTTGCGTTGCTGCTTGGAAAATACTCACTGCCAAACCGACAATCAATGAAGCCAACAATAAAGGGCCGACCAAAAAAATTGTTGCCTGAATTGCCTGACGAGCAATTTCCATAACCATTCCAGGTCCCATAATAAAAATTCCCAAAAATAAAATTTATAATAATCTGTTCTATTCTATTCTATTCTATTTATTTAATGCAAATAATAATAAAAATAAATGCTCACAAGGAGAAATTTTTACAATGAAAAAAACATTATCGTTATTGCTTTTTATGATTTTTGTTAATTTTATAAATTTTGTAGATTTTTCTTATGCACAAAATTTACAAAGCAAAAATCAAACACAAACAAAAATCAATGTTGTTTATTTATCTGGTGATGTAAAAATTGATAACTCAATCGCCAAACTGCATCAACAAGTGTTTATAAACCAAAAAATTCAAACTGGATCTGATGGTCATATTTATTTGAAATCCAGCGATAACGGCTTTTTAGTTCTGCGTCCAAATAGCACGGCGTTTATTCGTGCTTATGCTGTTGATGTAAAAAATCCGCAAAATAATCGCATTAAAATTGAATTAGAAAACGGTGTGGCTCGGCATATTTCCGGCGAAGCTGTCA
Organism: Dechloromonas aromatica (nom. nud.); assembly: GCA_004555545.1. GTDB lineage: Bacteria > Pseudomonadota > Gammaproteobacteria > Burkholderiales > Rhodocyclaceae > SFHR01. The sequence continues at coordinate 1,086 of SFHR01000031.1, read as the reverse complement.
AAACGAATAAACAAAATTTTCGCTTTAATACGCCGGTTGCTGCCATTGGAGTTCGCGGAACTGATTTCGTAGTTTTCACTGATAATAACGCTTCTAGAATTGCCGTGAATTCCGGTGGAATTGCTATCAGTCCATTTAATCAAACTTGTCTTGCCGAAGCGTTTGGAGCTTGTCAAGGCGATTCTGTTAGAGAATTATTTGCCAAAGCCGATAAACAAAATACGGAATCTGCAATCAGTCAAATTTTGGAAGTTTCGGTAAATGAAAAATTTCCAAAATTGTTAGAAAATATTTCTGACACGCGTTTGCATATAAATGAAGAGGAAAATCAAAATATAGAAAATTCCATAATTCAAAGTCAAGGCAATGAAAATCAAGAAAATTTAACCAGCGTAAAAAATGTTGAAAGCATTGAAAGCATTGAAAACGCAGAAAAAAATAATCAAAATCTCGTGGAAAATTCTCAAAATTCTCAAAATTCTCAAAATACGGAACAAACAAATCAAACGCCGATGATAACGAAAATTTAACGCCTGAAAAAATAGAAAATGTTGAAGTAATTCCTGCAAGTGATATCAACTGGGGACGCTGGAAAGAAATCACTGATAAACCTATTCAAATTGATTTGCAAAATTTAGATCCTCAAAGCATTGATTTTTTGGCAAAAAATGATTATTTCGCCGTTTTCCGTAATAAAGGCGAATGGCAACGTCCGCTGAATAATTTGCAATTTGCTCTGATAAATTCGGAAGCCGTGTTGAGTGAAATTAACGGCAATATTTCTGACGCTTATGTGCGTGCTGGCGGCTTAAATATTGATATCGCAAATCAGCGTTTTGATACAAATTTATCGGTTGAATATAAACTTTCTGACCAACAAAAGACCAAAATTCAAGATTTCAAAGCCGTTGGAAATTTATCAAATCAAGGGACTTTTGATTCGTTGGCTGGATTTTCTGGTAGCACGATGAGCGTAAATGGTGCGTTGAGCCACGATAATAATGAAGCGGCTTATATTTTTCAAGGACGTACGTTTTCAAATTCTGCATCACCGAATAATCAGATTTTGGGCGTGACGCAATGGGG
>SFHR01000030.1 GCA_004555545.1 Dechloromonas aromatica (nom. nud.) | reverse complement strand
AAATCTTCCGCTGTATATGCCTTCTCATTACATTTAAAAAAATTATCTATATCGCCAGTATTAAAACAAATTCCTGCTAAATTACTCCAATGAGCCGACGCAGTTATATTATTAAATAAATAGTTTATTTGTTGTTTAAATTCCTTGCTATCATCAAATAAATTATTGTCTATAAAATAATCTATTTGTTGCAAACGCAAATCTATATTTGCAGGAAATTTTTGGATTAAGTCATCAAGAATTATTTTGCGTTCAGTTTGCAAATTTAATTCTTTTGCCAAGTAGAGTAATAATGCAAAATCCAAAAAATTAAAATATAAAGGTTGAGTCTTATAACTATGATAAAGCAAATTAAATGCTGCAAAATTTTGCCCACTTTTACTTCCGTGAATGCCTTTGGCAAAAATTGCTAATGGATTGTTTATGTTATTAAAATCAAAATGCTCACTTAGTATTTGATGCAATTCAAAATCAGTATTTTTAGCAGCAATCAATAAAGCAAAAGCGATTAAATCTTCATTTTCAATAGTGTTTATATTTTTAATAAATTCGCGTTTAAAACGATTATAAACATTTTTTCTGCTTTGAATTAAATTCAAAATTTCGCTATTACTTTGCGGAAAATCCTTTAATTCATTAACTATGGAATCTAAATAATTATTCATTTACTAATTTCCTTACTAATTTTGTTACTAAATTATATTTTTGCTAAAAATCTTTTGCGACTTCTCGTGGAAATTTATATTTTTTATTTATTTTTTTATTTATTTTTTTTATTTTTATACATTTACTTTTAAAGAATTTAACTGCTGCAAACTTTCTTCTAAAATAAATAACTGTAAAACTTGTTCCGCCAAACTTTGATAACCTTTATTTTGTTGATAATAAAAATTTAAAAATTCTTGCAAATTTTTGCTATCAAAAAAATCAAGCAAAATCTGTTGCAAATTTTCCACGAGATTTGATATATTTTTTTTGAAAAAATCTTGTTCCAACCAAGCATTTAACGGCGGATTAAAACCTTTTTTCTTTTGATTAAACAAATCAATTTGATGCTTTTGTAAATGCTGATTTTGCGAAAAAATCATTTCATTTAACAAATATTTTGCCGGTTTTGTAAAAATTTTTTGCGGCGACAAAATCGCTAATTTTGCCAACTTTTCCAAAAAAATATGATCCAACATCGGCGAACGCAATTCCAATCCGTGAGCCATCGTGCATAAATCGGCTTTTTTGAGTATGTATTCCGGCAACGTATTTGCAAAATCAATTTGCATCAATTCTTGCAACGGCGACAAATTTGCCGAATTTTCAGAATTTTCTTGCTGCCAAAAATGAATTTTTTCCAAATTTTTATTTTTATTTTTATTTTTTAACAAAAATCTCCGCTGCGACGGCGTAAATCCAGAAAATCGCAAAACATAAGCATCTAACCAAGAAATCTGCATTTCGTCGGCAAATTTTGCCAAACCTTTATTTTTCAAACTCGGCAAACTGACAAAATTCCCAAAACGAAAATTTTTCCGCCAAGCCGTCCGCAAATGCTTTGCATAACGCTTATAACCGGCAAAAATTTCATCGCCGCCATCACCGCCCAAAACGACCACCACTTTTTGCGAAGTGGCTTTGGATAAAAACCAAGTCGGAAACGCCGACGGATCCGCAAAAGGTTCATCCAAATCGCTGACAATCTGCGAAAACTCAGATTTATCAAAATTTTGCGGAATTTTCAGCGTGATATTTTCAAAATTCAAAGCCTCCGAAATTTTTTTTGCCGCCTGACTCTCATCGTATTTTGGATTATCAAAACTTGCCGTGAAAGTCGGAAATTGCCGAAAATTCTGCTCGGATAAAATCGTAGCAACGGCGGACGAATCAACTCCAGAAGATAAAAAAACTCCCAACGGACGATCTGAAATCGTACGAATTTTTACCGCTTGATAAAGTTCATTTTTGACCTCATCAAAATTTGAATTTGGCAAATTTTCCACGAGATTTTCCGAAAATTTTTTAGAAATCAACGGATTTTCCCAGTATTTGAAAATTTGCAAATCATCGGCAGAAATATCATAACGTAAATAATGGCTCTGCGGCAAACGCTGAATTTTTTCAAAAATCGTTTTCGGCGACGGAATATAACGATGCGTCAAAAATGCTTCTACGCTTTGAAAATCAAAATCTCGCTGATTTTTCGGCAAATACGGCAATAACGCCCGAATTAACGAAGCAAACGCCAAACCATCGCCTTTTTGATAATAAAAATTTAACGGCTTTAAACCTAAACGATCTCTCACCAAAAATAATAATGGCTGATTTTTTTCTCGCAAATCCAAAACCGCAAAAGCAAACATTCCACGCAATTTTGATAAAAATTTTTGGAAATTTTTACCGCGTTCAGCAAACGCCAAATAAGCGTTCAAAATGAATTCCGTGTCCGAATTCGTGCGAAATTTATAGCCCAAATTTTTTATCAAATCATCATTTTTGCAAGTTTGATAGTCATAAATTTCGCCGTTATAGCAAATAAAAACATTTTCTGCATTTGCCGAATTCATCGGCTGGTCGGCAATTTGGCGGACGTCTTGCACGGATAAACGTGCGTGCAAAAGAGCCATATTTGCGGGATTTTCCGGATTTATATTGCGTTGCAAATTATTCCAAGAAATTTGATGCAAACCATTTGGGCCTCGCTTTTGCAAGGCGTTGAGCATTTGTTTTCGCTGATTTGCTTGAATAAATCGCTGTCCGACAAAACCTGCTATTCCGCACATATTTTTTTCCTGATATTTTTCCACGAGATTTTTATAAAAATTTTTGTGATTTCTCGTGGAAATTTGTTATTTAATTTTTACCGACCATCCGCTGCGAAGTTTTTTTGACTAATTGCGTATTCAAATCAAAATGCACGTCAAAATAATATTCGTCAAACGGCGTATCTCCGGAAATATGCCATTCCAAAACTTTTTCGTTGAGATTTTCAAAAGTTGTCTGAGATGCCGGTTTGCCTAAAATTTTTACCACATCTTCTTGCGATAATCCGGGCAGAATTTTTTTGAAATGAAAATTATCTAAAACTTGCTCAACATAACGGACTACGCCATTTTCAAAGTGAATCATGTAGCAAGTTTTGCCCATAGGTTGTTGGCTATAAACCCAGATTTCAGCAAAGTTTTCGCCGTTTTTACTTAATAATTCGTCTGGAAAAATATCGTCCGGCGAACCTAAATTTTGTTGGACTAAATCGCTGCTCATTCCGGGCTTTATGCCATCAGGATGATGCGAGGCAATAAAATCACAAGCTGCAAAAATATTCAGAAACATTATGCAAAAGAGAACGTAAATAAATTTTTTTGCCATAGTTTTTAAATTAAAAATTAAAATTGTTAAATTCAAACATAAAACAAACTATGAACTATAAAACATTTTTCATTTTATTTTTCCACGAGAAATTGATTTTATTTTTTGAATTTTTGAATTTTTGAAATTTTGAAATTTTGAATTTTTGAATTTTTGAATTTTTTGAATATAAATCTAAATTTTTTAAAAATATGTTAAACAAAATTCCAAAACTTTTTAATTTTATGATTCCAGATTTCACTTTACCTCCGATTTTTGCAACTATCGGCGAAAAATTACCGCAATTTCCGCACGGCTTGATGCTCTGTGCCGCTTTGAATATCGCCAACAAATTACAACTTTTAGCAAATCAAGATTTAACAAAATTAGAAAATAAAAACTTCTGCGTCAAAGCAACTGATAGCGGCGGAAATGCTTTTTTTACCTATAAAAATGGCTTTTTTACACCAATTTTCAATTATGCAAATAGCAAAATTGATTTGACTTTTGTGGCAAAATTCAGCACCTATTTGCAACTTTTAACCCATAGCGAAAATGCAAATACGCTAATTTTTAATCGCTCTTTGATTTTGCAAGGCGATGAAGATTTAGTAAATATCGTAAAGCAAATGTTAGATTCTGTTGAATTCAAATTGCCAGATTTACAAAAATTTGGTTTTGCTAATACTTTGAATCCTTTGAAATTTATGAACTTTTTAAATATCAATTTGCCCGGTTTTAGCAATAGTTCTGCACAAAAATAACAATGAGCAACAATAATTTAGTAGAAATCAAAAATCTCAATTATGCTTATCCAAGCGAAGATAGCGGCGATTTGCGTTATATTTTGAAGGGCATAAATTTGAATATCCCAAAAGGCAAAGTCGTTGCCATTATGGGCGGTTCTGGTTGTGGCAAAACTACGCTACTTCGTTGTATCGGCGGACAATTAAAACCAAATTCCGGAGACGTTTTGGTAGCAAATCATAATGTGGCAAAAATGTCCAACGCCGAATTATATAAGTTTCGCCGAAAATTAGGAATGTTATTTCAGTTCGGAGCATTATTCACCGATATCAGCGTGTTTGATAATGTGGCGTTTCCGTTACGCGAACATACAAATTTGTCCGAAGCGATGATTAAAGATTTGGTGCTGTTGAAGTTAGAAGCGGTCGGTTTGCGAGGTGCGGCAAATTTAATGCCCCGAGAATTATCCGGCGGAATGGCAAGACGTGTAGCATTGGCTCGGAGCGTGGCATTGGATCCGGATTTGATAATGTATGATGAACCTTTTACCGGCTTGGATCCGATAGCGTTGAGTATAATCGGCGATTTAATTCGGCGGCTCAATGACGCTTTGGGAGCGACTTCCATAATGGTGACGCACGATGTGCAAGAATCGTTAGAAATTGTGGATTATGTTTATTTTTTGGCGGAAGGCAAGGTTTTGGCAGAAGGTTCGCCGGAAGAAATTCGCAAATCTGACAATATTTTTGTGCAGCAGTTTATACAATCAAAATATGATTTGCATAACGATCAAAATGCTGATAGTAGAAGCAAAAATAATATATTTTTTAATTATGCAGCAAAATCATTAGCAGAAGAATTTTTAGCATAATTAGCGTAAAAAATATTTTTAATTTCTCGTGGAAATTAGTATGGGACTTTTAAGTTTTTTAGGTTTTGGAAATAATAAAAACAAAGTTGAAATAACTGATAATTTAATCGCAGCAGCACAGTTAGCAAAAACAGAACTTGATAATAAAAACAATTATTTTAAAACATTAGATAACGAAGATTTTTGCAAAAAATATGCCGTAGAATTAGCTCAAGTTTTTGCTTGTTGTGATACTTTGATGAGTAAGATTCCAAATGTATTAGAACTCAACAAAAATAACTTTAATACGCAGCCGTTAATACATTTATTATTTGCTTCTGCGGATGATATGTTTAATATTATTGGGGCTTCGGATTCTATGAGGAATTTTGCAAATAATAATGAATATATATTTTTGCCAGATGAAAATAATATTTATGCGTTTTTGATTGCAGATAAAAAGATTAAAAAGCAGTTTGGAGTCGCCGAAGTTGATGGCAAAATTGTTAATGATGTAATGCAAAATATATTGTATTTTGAAAATGAATATTTTGCGACAGCTATGGCAACAGATTTAGAAAAATTAAAAAATAAATTGCGTTTGCGATTTGTTTTTTTGCTAATTCAAAAATATATAAAAACCATTGAAATTTTACAACAACAAAAAGAAAATTTACGCTCACAAATTGAATTAGAAAAATCAAAATTATTAGTAAATAAAAATCTTCCAGAAATAACTATAATTCAAAAAAATGTTGATGAATTAGATACAAAATATAAAGAAATTAGCAAAATATTGACACCGGAAAATCAACAGCAAGAGTTGCATAAATTTTTACAAAATTGTAATAGTTTTATGAGCGAACAAAATATGAATTATAAAGTTAATGCTATGGGTTTAATTTACGATGAAAATATTGATAGCAATAATAATGAAATAATGGAATTAGATTTCCCGGAATTCACTTTAAACTTTGAGGAAAATAATTCAACAAATAAGGTTGGATTTTTTGTAGCAATCACAAAAAAAGATATAAAATATTGTATAGAGAAAGTCAATGCAATTCGCAGTAAATCACGATTTGTATAAAAATTATAAAATTAACAAATTTCCACGAGATTTCAATTATTTTTTATGAATAAAACTAATAAAACTAATTTAGCAGATAAAAATTTTTGGCAAAATAAAAAGGTTTTGATTACCGGACATACAGGTTTTAAAGGTGCTTGGTTATGTATTTTGTTAAAGCAATTTCAGAGCAAGATTTTTGGTATTGCTTTACCTCCAGAAAATCAAAGTTTATTTAATAAAGCAAATGTAAATGCTTTATGTGAAAAATCTATTTTTTTGGATATTAACAACGAACAAAAAATCGCCGAGATAATTCAGGAAATAAACCCGGAAATTATTATACATTTGGCTGCACAAGCGTTAGTTAGACCGAGTTATTCTCAACCACTAAATACTTTCAAAACTAATATTATTGGCACGGCAAATATTTTAAACGCCGCCAAAAATTTGACTAATTTAAAAAGCATAGTTTGCATTACTACTGACAAAGTTTATCATAATAACGAGTGGAATTATCCTTATAGAGAAATTGATAAATTGGGTGGTTATGATCCTTATAGTGCAAGTAAAGCCGCTGCTGAAATCGTTATTGATAGTTATCGCAAATCATTTTTTGATACTACAAAAATCGGAGTTGCTTCTGCACGTGCTGGGAATGTTATTGGCGGAGGAGATTGGTCGTTAGACAGATTGATTCCAGATATTATTAAATCTTGGTTAAATGATAAAGAAGTAATTATCCGCTCACCAAATTCAATACGCCCTTGGCAGCACGTTTTGGAACCATTGAACGCATATTTAATTTTGGCAGAAAATTTATATAAGCAACCGCAAAAATTTTCCAAAAGTTATAACTTTGGCCCCGATAGTAATTCACAACAAAAAGTAATTGATATTTTGGAAAATATCAAAACTTATTTTGTAAAAAATAACTATGCAGCGAACGTAAAATATGAAACAGAAAATAATAATAATAATTTGCACGAAGCTGGTATTTTAACTTTGGATACTAACTTGGCAAAAAATGAGTTAAATATTTTTCCAAAATGGAATTTACAAACTACATTGGAACGCACAGCAAATTGGTATATTTTGGAAAATAGTAATACAAAATCTGCTCAAAATTTATGTTTAGATGATATAAATTTTTACTTCAAGTAATAAAATTAGTAATAAAATTAGTAATAAATTTAGTCAAAAAATTAGTAAAATTTTTAGTAATAAAAATAGTTATGAACAGATTAGAAGTTATAGAAAGTCAAAAAATTAACGGCTTAAAAACTATACGCCGAAAAATTTTTGGCGATTCTCGTGGATTTTTTTCCCGCATTTTTGACTTACAAGAACTCCAACAAATCGGCTGGGAAAATCGTCAAATTTGCCAGATAAATCAAAGTTTTACTCAACAAATTGGTAGTGTTCGTGGTATGCATTTTCAAACGCCGCCATTCAACGATAGCAAAATCGTCACTTGCATCAAAGGCAAGGTTTTAGATATTGCCGTTGATATCCGTAAAAATTCGCCGACTTTTTTGCAATATCAAGCCGTAGAACTCTCCGAAAATAACGCAACTTCATTTTGGATTCCGGAAGGTTTTGCGCACGGATTTCAAACTCTCAGCGACGATTGTATGCTCCTTTATATTCACTCGCAGCCGTTTTCCGCCGAGAGCGATTGCGGTTTAAACCCATTAGATCCAAAATTAAATATCGCTTGGCAGTTGCCGATTTCTTGTATGTCAGAAAAAGATAAAAATCGCAAAAGTATTGATGAAACTAATTTTCAAGGGATTTAAAAAATACAAATACAAATACAAATAAAAAATTTCCACGAGAAATCTCAAAAAATTTTTGGAAATTCTCGTGGAAAAATTTATTAAAATACGCAACTTTTAAACTTTTAATTTCCCTTTCATAATCATAATCACAATCGCCGAGTTAATAAAGACAACTTGCGGGGCGATCCAAAAATTCCGCTAAAGCGTCACTGCTCTTCAATCCCAAGCGGTCTCGCTTTGATTTTTTACTTAACTTTTTGGGATTTTTCTAATTTTCTTAAATAAAAACAATTATGAGCAGTAATAACGAATACTTTTTTACTTCGGAATCAGTCTCCGAAGGTCATCCGGACAAAGTCGCCGACCAAATTTCCGACGCAATTTTAGATGCCGTTTTAGAAAAAGATCCAACCGGACGCGTTGCCGCTGAAACTCTGTGCAATACCGGTTTAGTGGTTCTCGCCGGAGAAATTACCACCTCCGCTCACGTGGATTATATTCAAGTGGCACGTGATACTGTCAAACGCATCGGCTACGATAATTCCGATTTTGGAATTGATTATAAAGCTTGTTCAGTTTTGGTTGCCTACGACCACCAAAGCCCAGACATCGCACAAGGAGTGAATAACGCTTTTGATGATAACTTGGATCAAGGTGCCGGAGATCAAGGTTTAATGTTCGGTTATGCCTGTAACGAAACCGAAACTTTTATGCCATTGCCGATTTATCTTGCTCACCGCTTGGTGGAACGTCAAGCAATGTTACGTAAAAGTGGCAAGATTTCTTGGTTACGCCCTGACGCCAAATCGCAAGTTACTTTGAAATATTCCGCCGATGGCAAACCATTATGTATAGACACGGTTGTTTTATCAACGCAACACGCTCCGGAAATTGAATTGTCGCAAATTCGCGAAGCCGTGATAGAAGAAATCATCAAACCGGTTTTGCCAAAAGATTTAATCAAACAAGAAATCAAATTTTTAGTAAATCCTACCGGTAGATTTGTCGTCGGCGGCCCGCAAGGTGACTGCGGCCTGACCGGACGTAAAATAATTGTTGATACTTACGGCGGAGCGGCACCTCACGGCGGCGGTGCGTTTTCCGGCAAAGATCCGAGCAAAGTGGATCGTTCGGCAGCTTACGCTGGGCGTTATGTCGCTAAAAACATCGTGGCGGCTGGTTTAGCGGAAAAGTGTTTGGTGCAGATTTCTTACGCAATCGGGGTGGCTCAACCAACTTCGGTGATGGTGGAAACTTTTGGTACGGCAAAACATAATTTGACTAACGAAAAATTAACGCAATTGGTTCTCAAACATTTTGACTTGCGTCCAAAAGGCATCGTCAAAATGTTAGATTTATTGCGTCCGATTTATTCCAAAACGGCGGCTTACGGACATTTTGGACGTAACGAGCCGGAATTCACGTGGGAAAATATAGACAAAGCCGAAGCGTTAAAAAATGATTCTTTATAAATAAAAAATAAAAAATAAAAAATAATTAAAAAAATATCCACGAGATTTTTCAAAAAATTTTCAAAAAATTTTCAAGATTTCTCGTGGAAAAAATTATTTTTAAAATTATTTTTAAAATTATTTTTGTATTTTTTACATTTTTTGTATTTTTTGTATTTTTTGTATTTATTCTTTTATTTCTTCCAAAATTTTTTGCAAATTCTTTTTATGTTTTGTGCTCAAATTTTTTGGAATTTTTATATCCAATGGCACGATTAAATCGCCATTTTTGCTATTTTTGCCAAATCCGACATAACCACAATTTTTGAGAATTATCTTGCCATTTTCATAATCTTCTGCATTCAATTTATGCTGCAAGAATTCGCCATTTATCTGCGGAATTTCTATTTTGGTTTCGGCGAAAAAATCAAGCAAATTTATTGTAAGTGCTTGTTTTAAATATAAATTTGCATTTTCAACTAACACAAAATTTTTGTCCTCATCAAAATGAATATTCAAATATAAATCTCCGGCTTCTATGCCCTTTTGTGATTCTTCTTGATTTGGTTGTTCACCTTGATGATGCAAACGTAATTCCCCGCCTTGCAGAATTCCTTTTGGAATTTGCACGTTCAGCGTTATAGTTTGAGAAATATTGCCTTGTCCCTGACAATCTTGGCAAATTTTGCGACTGGTAAAACCTTTGCCGTTGCAAAAATTACATTTTTGTAGTGGTTTGCCAAAGCCGCCGCTACTTCGTCCGGTGCCGTGACAGTGCTGACAAAAATTAGTTTGCGAATTTTCATAATCTCCATTGCCGTTACAAGTTTTACAAATTTGCACGCGTTGAAATTCCACTAATTTTTGGCAACCGGAGAAACCTTCCAATAAAGTTATATAAACATCTAAATGAATATCATTTTTTTTGTTATTTTTTATTTTTTTTGTTATTTTTATTATCGTTTTCGGCAAAATTATTTTCGTAATCGTTGATATTTTCTAATTGTTCTAATAATTCTTCATACGCGGCTTTGATAATTTGGAACTTTTGTACAGCATCGGCGGCGGCATTTCTATCCGGATGCCAAAACATAGCAAGTTTGCGATATGCTTTGCGAATTGTGTTTATATCAGAATTTTCCGCTATACCTAATATTTCATACGGATTAGGATTTTTCATTTTGTTTTATTTATTTTGTTTAGTTTTGTTTTATTTTGTTTTATTTTGTTTTGTTTTTTTGTGTATTATTTTTGTATTTTTTAATAAAATAATCTAATTTACAAACTTATTTTAACTGAAATTTAAGAATTTACTTTTTGCTATTTTGTTATGATGAATAAAAATTTAACCGAAGCCACAGAAATTAACGCCGATGACTTAAATAATATGCTTGATGAAAGCGAAAATATCGCCGACACTGAAAACGAAAATAATATAGAAAATTCCGCCGCCGAAGAAAATTTAAACGTTTCTATTTTTTCTGACCTTGACGATCAAATCAACAAAGTTTTAGGTCTTGTAGAAAATTTACGCAATGATAATAAAATTTTGGCTGATGAAAACAAAAATCTACGTGATGAAAATTTTGCTTTAAAAGAACTCGTGGAAGAATTAAATAACGAAAAACAACAATTACACGGATCTGCACAAAATCTGAAATTGCGTTTGGAAGCCGTCTTAAATCATATTAGCCAACAACGCCAACAACAAACTCAAATTTTGCAACAAAATCAAAATCAGAGCCAAAATCAGGAACAGAATCAAACTCAAACTCAAACTCAGAATTTGAGAAGTAATAATCAAAAAGCATTTCAACAAAATCAGCATCAAAATCAAAACCAAACTCAAAATAGAGCAAATTTTGCAAATGCCGATAACAATGCTAATTATTTTCAGCAAAATCATTCCATTAGCAGTTCTGCTCAAAATCAAAGCCAAAATAATAGTAATAATAATCTTGGAATTGTGGATTGGAAAAATCCTAATCAACGCGGAAATTACTAATTACTAATTTTTATATTTCAACCAAATAGCAAACCAACAAAAATACAAAAATGAACAACTCACAATTTGTAGATATAGAAATCGTCGGGCAAACTTTTTGTATTGCTTGTGATGAAGAAAATAAACAATCGTTGTTAGATTCGGTAAATTTTTTGAACGAAAAAATTTCGCAAATTATTCAAGAAATCGGCGAAACTCCAAAAAAGAATAGTTCGCCTATTCGCTTGATAATTACAGCAACTTTACAAATTGTCAGCGATTTTTTATTGACTCAGCAAGTTTTGCAACAATTATTGGAACAAAATGATCTGAAAGATACTATTGCAAATAATATTTGCCAAAGATTAAATAGATTATTTGTTGTGGAAAGCCAAAATAATGACAAAACTAATGACAAAATTAATGACAAAATAGAATAAAATAAAATAAAACAAAAAATAAAATTTAAGGAATTGAAAAAATAGACAGAATTTCCTGCGACGTTGGTGATAATTCCAAAATTTTTGAACCAATAATTTTTTGGATAGGTTGCTAAGTTGATTTGTGGTGTGCGTTTTTTTTGGATTAAAAATAAAAAATAAAAAGTTTTTGATTTTTAATTTAACTTAAAACCCTAAAACATTCAGAAGGTGACCGCTTTTGAACTCTAGGTTCAAAATTAGCAAATTACACGGCGATTGCGGGTTCCCTACAAAAATACAAAAACAAAAATAAAAATTTTCCACGAGAAATCTCAAAAAATTTTTGGGAAATCTCGTGGAAATTTGTTTTTTTATATTTTTTTATATTTTGAATATTTTTATTTTGTGATTATTTTATTTGCCCATTCGCTTTTGTATTCGCGTTCCAAAATAATTCTGCGAACTCGCATAAACGAAACCGCCAAGCAATAAAACCACATTCCTACCGAAACTAATAGCATTCCGACTAACATCACCGAAGCCATTGACGGCGATTTTGTCAAACTCACTGACGCTCCTTGATGTAAGGTATTCCACCATTTCACCGAAAAATAAATTATCGGCACATTTACTACGCCGACCAATAATAACAACGCTCCGGCTTTGTCTGCACGTTTTACGTCGTCAATGGCGGAAATCAACGCTAAATAGCCAACATACAAGAAAAATAAAATCAGTTCAGACGTCAAACGAGCATCCCAAACCCACCAAGTTCCCCACATTGGTTTGCCCCAAAATGCTCCTGTCCAAAGTGATAAAAATGCCATTATCGCTCCGGTTGGTGCGATTGCTCTACACATCATCGCCGACAAACGCGTCTTGAACGCCAAACCGATTGCCGCCCAAAATGCCATCACCAAATATAAAAACATTGACAGCCACGAAGTCGGCACGTGCACAAAAATTATGCGATAACCTTCGCCTTGCTGGAAATCTATGGGGGCGACGACTAAACCAACCCAAAGTCCGGCGATCATAAAAACTGCTGCCAAAATCCAAAATATAGGAATTAACTTTGTTGCTAACGGAAAAAACGTCGCCGGTGAAGAAAAATAATATAAATTAAATTTCATAATGAAAATAAATGTTGATTTGATAAAAACAAAATTCCACGAGATTTTAAAAATTATTTCTAAAAAATTTAAAAAAGTTTTGAAAATTCTCGTGGAAATTTTTTTAATTATTTTTTATTGAAAACTTTGTTGAATTATTTTTTTATCAACCAAGATTTTTAAATCTGTATTTTCTTTATTTCTGCGAATTTGCGACCAAATTGAATCCGGAAAATGTAAATCATTTTGCCAACGAGCAATCACGTGAAAATGCAAATGCGGAACATAATTCCCTAAACTTGCGATATTTATTTTGTCCGGCTTTGGCGAAATCGCCGCCGTTTGCAAAAATATTTTTTCGCATTTATTTATTAAAGCAAATAATTCTTGCTGTAAAAATGCTGGCAAATCCGACAATTCTTTATAATGATTTTTGCAAATTATTCGCAACAATGGATAAAAATTTTGTTCTAAAACGAACAAAATTACAAAATTTTCGGTTTCATAAATGATATTTTGTTGATAATTTTCCCGCTCACAGAGTTGGCAAGTTTGGTTATTTTGCGTCATATTTTTATATAATTTATTCAAGTTTGTTTAATTTTTATTTAATTTTTATTTAATTTTTATTAAATTTAATAAGAAAGGAAATCGTTATGTTTAAGCATATTTTAGTTCCTACCGATGGTTCAGAATTATCAGCCAAAACCATCAAACAAGCAATTTTATTTGCAAAAAGTTTAGGTGCGGAAACTCAAATTACGGCATTTTTTGCACAACCGGAATATCCAACTTCTTACTTTGCCGAAGGAGCGTTGATTGACCCAGAAACACCGGACGAATTTTCTAAAAATACTAACGAACAAGCCAACAAATATCTCAACGATATTGCCAAAGAAGCCGCCAACGTCGGAGTCAAATGCAACGTGGTCACCAAAATTAGCGATTCGCCTTTCAAAGCCATCATAGAAGTCGCCGAAAGCGAAAAATGCGATTTAATTTTTATGGCATCACACGGCAGACGCGGTTTAGCCGGATTATTGCTCGGCAGTGAAACAAATAGAGTTTTGACGCACACAAAAATTCCGGTGCTGGTTTATAGATAAAAAAACTAAAAAAACAAAATTTTCCACGAGATTTCCAAAAATTTTTTTAGATTTCTCGTGGAAAATATTTTTTTGTTTATTTTTATGTTTATTTTTATTTTTATTTGTATTTTGTATATAAATTTAACGGCTTAATTTACGCATTCTTTCTGATGGATTTACGATATCAGTCAAACGAATACCGAATTTGTCATTAACAACAACCACCTCGCCTTGTGCGATTAACGTGCCATTAACCAAAACGTCCATCGGTTCCCCAGCCATTGCGTCAAGTTCCACAACCGAGCCGTGAGCCAACTGCAACAAATTTTTGATAGTGATTTTGGTGCGACCAAGTTCAACGGTGATTTGAACCGGAATATCCAAAATCATATCTAATTCGTTCATCAAACCAGGAGCATTTTCGCCACCGCCAAACGATGGAAATACCGCCGCCGATGGAGTGCTTCCACTTGCGGCAGCACTGCTACTTGCAGTGTCGGCTGCCGGAGTGGTTTGTTCTGCCATAGCTGCCGCCCAATCGTCTTCGCTGATAGCACCATCTTCGTCAATCAAATCATCATCTGCCATAAGTTTTCCTTTATTGTTTGTTGTTTGTGTTTATTGTTTATTTAACTATTTTTTTGTTATTTTTCTAAAAATTTTATTTTGTTGTTGCTAATTTGCTATTCTTCAACAGCCGGAGAATTCGCAATTTCCTCCATATTTAATTTTGGAACTTCAATAGGAATTTCTGGCGGAGCAGTAATAAATTCTTCCACTTTTATTGCATAATGTCCATTTTGCTGACCATAAGTGCATTTCAATACAGGGACGTTGTCAATTTCTACATTTACTTGATCGGGAATGCTAATCGGCACAACATCGCCAATTTTCAAAGCCATAATATCACGCAAAGTAACATCGCCTTTTCCCAAACTGACTACCATTTCTACTTCGGCACTTTGCAATTGTCGGCGTAAGGTTCCAATCCAACGGCGGTCAGATGATAATTGCTCGGAGGACATCGTGCTATACAAAATATCACGAATCGGCTCCAACATTGAATAAGGGAAGCAAATGTGCATATCCGCAGTTGCACCACCAAATTCCAGCGTAAAACTTGTAGAAACCACAATTTCTGACGGCGTGGCAATGTTGGCAAATTGCGAATTCATCTCGGAGCGAATATATTCAAAGTGCATCTCATAAACCGGCTTCCACGCACGAGAATACTCTGTGAAAACAATATTTAATAAACCTTGAATAATTCGTTGTTCGGTCATTGTGAAGTCGCGACCTTCCACGCGAGTATGGAATCTGCCATCGCCACCGAATAAATTATCAACCACCAAAAATACCAAATTTGGGTCAAAAACGAACAAAGCCGTTCCGCGTAAAGGACGAGCCAACACCAAATTAAGATTTGTCGGCACCACCAAATTACGGATAAACTCGCCGTATTTTTGCACACGAATCGGACCTACGGAAATTTCGGCGTTGCGGTGCATATAATTGAATAAACCAATACGCAGATATCGCACAAATCGCTCGTTGATGAGTTCAAGCGTTGGCATACGTCCGCGGACGATACGTTCTTGGGTTCCTACGTTATAAGTGCGAACCCCACCGCTATCGCCGCTGCCGTCATCTGGCTCATCTGCATCGCCGGTTACGCCTTTTAATAACGCATCAACTTCGTCTTGCGAAAGAAAATCACCTGCCATAATCTAACTAAATGCTAAATAAATGCTAAAAATTTTTTTGGATTTCTCGTGGAAAATTTGTATTTTTATTTTTATCTTTATTTTTATCAGTTATTTATTGAACAATGAACGAAGTAAATAACACGGCTAAAACGGGACCATCAGGTGGAATAAGTTGTCCTTTGCGATTTTTCACCGGCGGATTTAATACCACATTGATTTTATCGCGAATATCGTCAGCCAATTTTGCTTTACCATCGGAAGATTTTAGTTCTTCGGCATTTTTGCTGGATAAGAAAATAGTCAAATCGTTTTTGATTCTTGGCAACTGATTTTTTAATTCTAATTCGGAACTGAAATCATCTAATTCCAAAGATATCACGACTTGCAAATATTGATCACCAACCATTGGGTCGTCGGATGGTTGCAAATTCACGGTGAAAGGATCTAATGCTACAAAAACAGGAGGTTTATCATCTTTTTTCTTATCTTTGCGTTTTTGTTTAGCTTGTTCGGCAGCGACTTCTTCGTCGTCGGCTTCTTCCCCTTCTTCATCCTGTCCTTTGGACATTAAAAATACTACTGCTGCTGCTAATATAGCAATGAGGAAAAATAATCCTATCGCCAAAATCATATTTTTTTTGCCACCTTTTTTTGCCGGAGTTTCTGGTGTATCGTTATCTTTTGCCATAAATGTTTATCTGCTTATCTATAAGAAAGAAAATTAAGTAGGTTTATATTTTTTTATATTTTTTTATATTTTTGTTTTTTATTTTTGTTATCGGTAATTTGTTAGTCGTGTAATTTTACAAATTTTTACGCAAAATTTTTGCTCAATTTAATAAACATTTTGAATATTTATTAAATTTTTTAAATTTTTTTAAATTTTTTTAAATTTTAGCCGTATTCACTTCGTTATTTTTGCTATATAAATAATCATTGAAAACGTCTTCGGCGTTGAGTTCTTGATAAGTTCCGTCGGCCAATTTTGTTGATGTATCTTTTAATCTGAAAGTATTATGCCCGCAAGTCCAAATATCAAAATTCCGCATATGCGTGCATAAACAGGTTTTATTTCGCACAATAATTTTTTTCTCCGGTTTATTTTCCACGAGATTTTGCGAATTTTTTTCCACCGCCGCATAATATTCATCCAAATAACTGCAATGTCCGCAATTATCTAACAAATAACCATAACTTTCGCAGTTCGGTTTTGTCCCAGCATAAAGTCCCGGCGAGTGCGATAACATTCGCATCGGATAACCTGTCGGCGATTGCAAATTAACTTCAATATCATCCTTATCGGCGGCAAAATATTCTTGTTTGACTTCTTCTGGCAAACCGCATTCTTTGGTAATTGTAAAACGTGTAGCCACTTGAACTCCGGCGGCACCATAATTTTGAATGAAATTGACCGCATCAGTTCCGGTGAAAACTCCACCGGCGGCGATTAACGGAATTTGTAAATTCTGTGATTTCAGCCACGTGGCGATTTCTACCACAATATTTTGTAATACTGCATTTTTCCAATCGTCTATGCCAAAACCCAAATGCCCACCAGCCAAAGGTCCTTCTACGACAACATAATCCGGCAAACGATTAAATTTTTGATTTTTCTTTAAGAATAATTGCAAAGCGCGTAACGACGAAACGATAATTCCTAATTTTGCGTGATGAAATCTTGGATTTTCCGCCATCAATGCGAAAGATCCCAAATGCAAACCAGCCGCCAAAGTAATTCCATCAATTCCGGCGTCCAAAGCTGAATTCAAACGCACAGCCAAAGTTTCTTTTGGGGCGTTCATAGTTAATTTTTCCATACAATTCAGAAAAATCAAACCGCTGCCGGATTTTTGTTGCATAGTTTTTTGCACTTGAATTTTGGTGGCTTCACGCAAATCATTCAAATCAAATTTAATTGCAGATTTATCAGCGTTATCGGCGTTATTTTTGTATTTATTTTGCTTATTTTTCGTAAAACTTGTTTGATAGCGTCTATCGGTGACCGTAAGCACCATTGCATCAGAAATATGACCAATTCCTCCAAGCCGAGCGGCAGTCAAAGCCAAATCAGAAGTAGAAATATCCACGCCCATTCCGCCAATCATAATAGGAATGAATTGCGAATTTTTATCGTTAGTAAAATTCAGGCGAAAATTATCTAAATTTGTTGATAAAGTAGATTTCAACGCTTGTTCGGTCAGTTGGTTCATAGATTAAGAATAAAAAAATTAAAAAGTTTTGTTGCGTATTGCTTGTTATAAGTTTTGCGTAAATTATACAAATATACAAACAAAAAAATAAAAAATATAAAAAATATAAAAAATTTCCACGAGATTTCTCAAAAATTTTTTGAAATTTCTCGTGGAAAATTTAACTCAAAATCAAAATTGAAATTTATTTATTTTGACTTTGTTGTTATTTTTGTTTTTGTTTTTGTTTATGGTTTTTATATTAACCAACGATGTGATAACCGCCGTCAATGAAAATTGTGCCACCGGTAATGCAAGAACCACCTTCAGAAATCAAGAAGGCAGCCAAAGCACCAACGTCTTCTGGAGTAACTAAACGACGCAACGGAGCACGTTGAGCTGCTGTTTCCAACAATTCGTTAAAATCTTTAATACCAGAACCAGCACGAGTTTGTAATGGTCCCGGAGAAATTGCATTAACGCGGATTTTTTGTGGGCCTAATTCAGCTGCCAAATAACGCACGGTTGATTGCAAAGCTGCTTTAACAGGACCCATAATGCCGTAGTTGTTGATAACTTCGTCAGCACCAAAATAGGTCATAGTCAAAATGGTTCCGCCATCTTTCATCAAAGGTTCAGCACGTTTAGCAAAACGAGCCAAAGTATGGCAAGAAATATTCATAGCTTCGGCAAAACCCTCTTGGCTGGTATCAACTACGCGGCCGTGCAAATCTTCGGCACGAGCAAAGGCGATGGAGTGAATTAAGAAATCTAATTTGCCCCATTTTTCTTCAACAGTTTTGAAAACTGTATCAACTTCTTCGTCGTTTTTGACGTCCATTTTTAACAACAAATCGTCAGCAACACCCAACCCTTTGGTTAATGGTTCAACGAATTTTTTGGCTTTATCGTTAAGATAAGTTGCAGCGATTTGACCGCCAGATTGGAAAATTGCTTTGGCACAACCGTAAGCGATACTGTGCTCGTTAGCGATACCAACAATTAAACCTTTTTTGCCTGCTAAATCAAACATAAGATGTATAACTCCAAATTAAAGATTATTAAATTAAATTATTAAAGGGAAATATTAAAAATCTGCGTATTTTAAACAAAAAATTTAAAGATTTTTGGAAAATTTGAAAATATAAGAAATACAAAAAAATAAAAAAAATACAAAAAAATAAAAAAATCCACGAGTTTTCAAAAATTATTTTTAAAATCTCGCGGAAATTCTTTATATTCTTTATATTCTTTATATTCTTTATTTACAACAATGCAAAACATCACTCCAGAAAATTATCAGCAATTGAATTTATCGCCAGAAACTTTGGCTATCCGCTTATCGCAACAACGCTCCATTTACGGCGAACATAGCGAGGCTTTATATTTAACTTCCAGCTTTTTGTTTGACGACGCTCAACAAGCATACAATCGCTTTACGGACAAAGAAGGCGGTTATACATATTCTCGGGCGGATAATCCAACAATCACCAACTTTACCAACAAATTAGCGGTTTTGGAAAACGCCGAATCCTGCGTGGCAACTTCTTCGGGAATGTCTGCGATTTTGGCGACGATGATGGCTTTTTTAAACGCCGGTGATGAAATTATCGCCTCCGCAAGTTTATTCAGCACAACTATGGGCTTTTTTAATAACTTTTTGAAAAAATTAAATATCAAAACGCATTATGTCAAAATGACAGATTTGTCGGCGTGGGAACAAGTTATCGCCAGCGATAAAGACGGCAAAATAAAAATTGCTTTTGTAGAATCGCCCAGCAACCCAATGGCTGAAGTTGCAGATTTACAAGGAATCGCCGAAATTATGCATAACAAAGCCAAAAATAAAATCTTATTTTTCGTGGATAATTGTGCCTTAACGCCAATTTTGCAGCAACCATTGAAATTCGGAGCCGATTTGGTAATTCATTCGGCAACAAAATTTATGGACGGACAAGGCCGCATTTTAGGCGGTGCTGTATGCGGAAATAAAGAATTAACTAACGAAATTTATAAATTCATCAAAACGTGCGGCGTGACGCTTCCGGTTTTTAACGCTTGGGTTTTATCCAAAGGTTTAGAAACTTTGGCGTTACGCGTCAAAGCACAATCTAATAATGCTTTTGAATTAGCAAAATGGCTACAAAATCAGCCGCAAATAGAAACAGTTTTTTATCCATTTTTAGAAACTCATCCGCAATATGAATTAGCCAAAAAACAACAACTCGGCGGCGGAGCTTTATTTGGATTTGTCGTCAAAGGCGGAAAAGATGCTGCTTGGCAAGTAGTTAATTCTTGCAAAATGTTATCAATCACCAGCAATTTTGGCGATGTCAAAACTACGATTTCACACCCACAAACTTGCTCTCACGCCACTTTGACGCAGGCTGAATTTGACTTGGCTAATATTTCTGCCGGAGCAATTCGTATTGGCGTTGGTTTAGAAAATCTAGACGACATAAAAAACGATTTATTACGCGGACTTTCCAAAATATAAAAATATAAAAAAGCATAAAATAACATAATTTCACGAGAAATCTAAAAATTTTTTTGGAAATCTCGTGGAAAATATTTAAAAAATTTTAATTTAATTTAATTTAATTTAATTTAATTTAATTTAATTTTTAACTTAAAAATAACAATAAATTATGCCTACATTAACATTAACAGGTGATATTGATCCTTTTTTACACGTTTCTTTGCGACGCGGCGAATCTATTTTTTGCGAAAGCGATGCAATGGTTATGATGGAAGATAATTTAGATTTGACCGGTCAAATGCAAGGCGGATTTTTGCAATCGGTGATGCGACGACTTGCGAACGGCGAAAGTTTTTTTCAACAGAAAATCACAGCAACTCGCGGCGACGGCGATTGTTTGCTATCTCCGCAAATGCCCGGTGGAATGCAAATTTTAGAAGTCGGACAAACTCAATATTGCATCTCTGATGAAAGTTATGTTGCCGCAACTGAAAACGTCAACGTGACCGCTCAAATGCAAAATATCGGCACGGCGATTTTTGGCGATAACGGAGGATTTTTTATCGGTCGCTCGTCCGGACAAGGTCAGTTGGTGGTTAGCGGCTTTGGTTCTATTTTTACCATAGACGTGACGCCTGACAAACCGATTTTGATTGATAACGGACACGTGGTTGCGTGGGACGCTCAATTGCATCACGAAATTTCTGCCTCAACAAATCAGAACAGCGGATTTTTCAGTAATTTAGTAAATTCCGTAACTTCCGGCGAAGGAATTATCTTGAAGTTTTCCGGCAAAGGTAAAGTCGTTTTATGTTCGCGAAATCGCACCAGTTTATTTGAATATTTGGCAGCCAAAATTAGACCAAATTCATAATTTCTAAAAATCAAAAATTCTAAAAATTCCAAAAATTCCAAAAATTCCAAAAATTTTTTATAAAAACTCGTGGAAAAAAATATTTATGTTAGATATTCAATTATTACGCAATAATTTAGACGAAGTAAAAGCCGCATTAGCAAAACGCGGCGGCAAAGATTTCCATTTTGAAATTTTTACGGACTTGGAAAATCAACGCAAAACCTTACAAACCAAAACGCAAGATTTACAAGCCCAACGTAATTCCATTAGCAAAGAAATCGGTGTGCGAAAATCTCAAAAACAAAACGCCGACGATTTACTTGCCAAAGTTGCCCAAATCGGCGATGAATTAAAGCAATCCGAACAAAAATTAAACGTTTTATTAAACGAATTCAATGCGTTTTTGGCAACTCTGCCAAATTTGCCGGATTCCGCAGTTCCAGCCGGAGCTGATGAAAATGATAACGTAGAACTCAAAAAAGTCGGAACGCCTAAACAATTTGCCGCCGATTTTCAAATCAGAGACCACGTAGAAATCGGCGAAAATTTACAAAATGGCAAATTAGATTTTGCTACGGCAACTAAATTATCCGGAGCCAGATTTTGCTTAATGCAAGGACAAATCGCAAAATTACACCGCGTTTTAGCTCAATTTATGTTAGACGTGCATACGCAACAACACGGCTACACGGAAGTTTATGCACCATATTTGGTGAATGCCGATTCTATGTTTGGCACCGGACAGTTGCCTAAATTTGAAGAAGATTTATTCAAAATTTCGCGTGACGAAAAAGTCGCAGAATCCGCCGGAGAAGGTGAAACTCGTCAATTTTATTTAATCCCGACCGCCGAAGTTCCGGTGACAAATATCGTCCGTAACGCCATTTTGAGTAACGAAGAATTGCCGTTAAAATTTGTTTGCCATACGCCGTGCTTTCGTTCGGAAGCTGGTTCGGCTGGACGCGATACGCGTGGAATGATTCGCCAACATCAATTTGACAAAGTTGAAATGGTGCAAATTGTGCGTCCGGAAGATTCTGAAGCTGCTCACGAAGATTTAACGCAAAACGCCGAAAAAATCTTGGAATTATTAGATTTGCCTTATCGTCGGATTTTGTTATGCGGTGGCGATATGGGTTTTGGAGCTGCCAAAACTTATGACCTTGAAGTTTGGCTTCCGGCTCAAAATACTTATAGAGAAATTTCGTCCTGTTCAAATTATAAAGATTTCCAAGCTCGGCGTATGCAATCGCGGTTTCGGCGAGATAAAAATCCCAAAAGCAAATTGGAATTAGTTCACACTTTGAACGGCTCCGGTTTAGCGGTTGGTCGGACGCTGGTGGCGGTTTTGGAAAATTATCAAAACGCCGACGGCTCTATAACAATTCCGGAAATATTACGAGATAAATATTTTGGCGGAGAAACTTTGATTAAATAAAATAAATACAAAAAACAATTTTCCACGAGATTTCCCAAAAATTTTTTGAGATTTCTCGTGGAAAATTTTTATTTTTGTATTTTTTTAAATATCGTCCTCTACTTCTTCCAAGAAACTCCGCAATTTCTGCGAACGTGCCGGATGGCGTAATTTGCGTAATGCTTTGGCTTCTATCTGGCGAATTCTTTCGCGAGTTACGTCAAATTGTCTGCCGACTTCTTCTAATGTGTGATCGTTGCTCATTTCTATACCAAAACGCATTCGTAAAACTTTGGCTTCTCGCGGAGAAAGTGAATCCAACATTTCTTTGGTGATATTTTTCAAAGATGACGACATCGCCGCTTCTGCCGGAGCCAACGAACCTTGATCTTCAATGAAATCGCCCAAGTGAGAATCATCGTCATCGCCGACCGGAGTTTCCATAGAAATCGGTTCTTTGGCGATTTTCATAATTCGGCGGACTTTGTCTTCGGGCATATCTAATTCTTTTGCTAACACGGCGGAATCTGGTTCGATTCCGGTTTCTTGCAAGATTGATCGGCTGATGCGATTTAATTTGTTGATAGTTTCTATCATATGCACCGGAATTCTGATGGTTCTAGCTTGATCGGCAATAGAACGCGTGATGGCTTGACGAATCCACCAAGTGGCATAAGTGGAAAATTTATAACCGCGACGATACTCAAATTTATCAACGGCTTTCATCAAACCGATATTGCCTTCCTGAATTAAATCTAAAAATTGCAGACCGCGATTTGTATATTTTTTGGCGATAGAAATCACCAGACGTAAATTTGCACGAGTCATAGCTTCTTTGGCTAATCTTGCACGATATTCACCCATAAACATTTTTTTGGTGATAATTTTGATATCTTTTAAATTTATGCCAACTTTGTTTTGGATTTCAATCAAATTTTTTTGAGCGTCTTGAATTTTTGGAATATTGCGTTTCAAAACTTCGGTATAAGTTTCGTTATTTTTCTCGGCTTTGGCGATTTCGTCGTGAATCCAGTTCAAATTAGTTTCATTTTTGCCGACAAAACTTTCCAAGAATTTTTGGCGATTCATTTTGGCGGTATCAACGCAAATCAAGTGAATATTTTTTTCGTTTTCTTTGATATCTTCTACTATTTTTTTGACGTTATCACAAAACTGCTCAATGCTTTTAGAAGTAAAACGAATATTCATCATTGCATCATTGATTTTTTGGCAATGTGCTTCAAATTTATCTTTATCGTAAATGATGATATCGCTGTGTTTATCTTTTTTATGATCGTTAGCGACTTCTTTCATCATACTATCGTATTCATCTCTGATTTGGTCAAAATAATTCAGAGATTCTTCTTTTAAACGCGTTAAAGTTGTTGATAAAGATTTGGCGGCGGCTTCTTCATCGCCCATAAATCCAGAAGTCAAACGGCGATTTCTACGGCGACCGGCACGCGAACGTGGTTTTAATTTAGCACGTTCAATTTCTTCCTGCGATGGAGTTGGAATATCTTCCTGAATGCTCATAATTTTACGGATTTTGCTTTCCGTAGAATCTTCTTCCGTGATTTTGTTTTTATTGCGTTTGGCTTCGTGCTGTTCTTCTTCTTGAGCGATTGCAGCATCGTCGTCCATATAATCATCATCAGCGGCAAAAGTTATAGCATCATCGCCGTCGTCGTTTTCGGCGTTTTCAATATCTTCTAATTCTGCCATAACTTCTTGCTCGGCTTCTTCTAACGCTTTGGAGTTGATAATTCCATCTACCAATTCATCAATAGCCATTTCGTTACGCCGCACTTTTTCAGCCAAATCCAAGATTTCCGAAATCGTGGTCGGAAATCCGGCGATAGCTTGGATCATATGCTTTTGACCTTCTTCTATGCGTTTGGCGATTTCAATTTCTTGACTGCGAGTTAATAACTCAACATTTCCCATTTCTCGCATATACATTCGCACCGGATCAGTGGTTCTACCAAATTCAGAATCAACGGATGACAATGCTTGTTCGGCTTGTTCTTCTACTTCTTCGTCGTCGGAGGAAACCAAAGCGTTATCGCTCATCATCAAATCTTCGGACGTCGGAGCCTCATCAAAAACTTTGATATTCATATCATTGAAAGTAGAAATCACGCTTTCAATACTTTCGGCATCAACAACGTCGTCTGGCAGATTATCATTGATTTCTGCGTAAGTTAAATAACCACGCTCTTTGCCGATTTTGATCAGATTTTTCAGACGTAATCTGCGTTTTTCAAGGTCTAACGGTCTTGCATTTTCGTCGTTATTCGCATTTACCAAATTTTTTAGTTCGGCGTCTTTATTTTTGGCGTCATTTTTAGCAGCTTTATTTTCTTCGGCACGTTTTTTACGTTCAGCTTCTTTGCTTGTTTTTTTATCTTCGGCTAATTTTTCGCTGCTAATTTGTTCTGGGCTTTGGTCTTTTTTTCTAATTTTTCTGACTCGTATTTTTGGTTCAGAAATTTCTGGCGTTACGTTTTCTGTGACGATTTCAACGCTTTTTGAATCTGCATCTTCCAAACTTATTGTTTGAGTTTTAGTTGCAGTTTTTTTAGATTTTGTAGTTTTTGGTGATTTTTCTACTTTTTCAGTTTTTGCTGATTTTTCTGCTTTTACTTTTGGTTCTTTTTCATTTTTAGATAACAAGACAGCATTTAAAGCATCTGTATTTTTTTTGCTTGATGCAGTCGTTTTATTTTTTTGTTTGGAATTTCTGATTTCTTCAAACAAATTTGGAGTTTCCGTTGCAAGAATATCGTTAGTTGTTTCTACTTTTGCAGCGGATTTTCTTGTAGATTTTTTTTCTACTTTTTCTACTTTTTCTACTTTTTTAGCTTTTTCAGATTTTTCTGATTTTTCTGCAGTCGCTTTTTTTGTTGTTGCGGCTTTTTTAGCAGATTCTTTTGTAGATTCTTTTGCAGGTTCTTTTTTTGCTTTGCTTTTAGTTTCTTTGCTTGATTTGCTTTCTACTTTTTTTGCCGTAGATTTTTCAGCATCTACTTTTTTATCAGCAGTTGCGGTTTTTTTCGTAGTTGCTTTTGTAGTTGTTTTTTCTTTTGCTTTGCTTATGGTTTTGCTTTCTGATTTTTCAGCAGATTTTTTTGCCGTAGTTTTTTCTGCAACTACTTTTTTGGCAGTTGCAGTTTTCTTTGTAGTTGTTTTTTCGGTGATTTTGCTATTTTTTGCCTTGCTTTCTACTTTTTCGCTTTCAGGTTTGGTAGATTTGGTGGAAGTTTTTTTGGTTGCAGGTTTGTTTTTAGATGCAGATGCGTTTTTGGTATTACTCATAATGCAAAAATGAAATATGAAATAACGATGATTTTTGAAAAATTTTCGTAAATGCGAATTATAGAATTTAAAAAATATAAAAATTTATAAAAAACACGATTTCCACGAGATTTTCCAAAAAATTTTTGGATTTTCTCGTGGAAAATTATATAAATATATAGATAAATATATAGATAATAAATATATATGGTTATTTAATTAAATTTAAACAAAGTAATGAGTTTGTTTAATTCTTCAGCGGTGCCGAGTAATCTTTCCGTTGCTTTTTTGGCTGAAACAGCATTTTCAGCATTACGATTGATTAAATCGGTCACGCGTTGCATATTAGAAGCAACTTCTTCTGATGCAACCCCTTGCTGTTGAGACGCATCAGAAATCTGACGCGACATAGACGAAACGTGGCTGGAAGATTTGGTGATATTTTCCAAACCGGCAACACTTTCGCGAAGTTTGCCAATTCCGTTTTCCACTTCTTCGGCAGCCAAATTCATACTTTGAACGGCTTCTTTGGTAACTTCTTGGATTTCGCCAACTGTGGAGTTAATATCAGAAGTTGATGCTGTGGTACGTTCAGCGAGTTTGCGAACCTCATCCGCAACAACCGCAAAGCCACGACCTTGCTCACCGGCACGAGCCGCTTCAATGGCAGCGTTCAAAGCCAACAAGTTCGTTTGCGAGGCAATATCGGCAATAACGCTACAAATATCACCAATTTTGACGATAGATTGATTTAACAACTCCATAGTTTTGTTGGACGCTTGAACTGCATCAACCACGCGAGTTGTGGCTTCCATACTTTGATTGATATTTTGATTAGATTTATTAACCAATTCTTGCGATTCTTTGGCGGCAACTGCGGCATCCGAGGCGTTGGCGGCAACTTCTTGCACCGATTGACTGAATTCTTCGGTGGCGGCGGCTACGCTTTCTACGCTGCTTTGTTGAGCAAAAGATTGTTCGGCAACTTGGTTCATTTGCTCTTCCAATTCGCCACTACGTTTGTTGATGGAAGTTGAAGCATCGGCAACGCTGCCAATCATACAAACCAAACGATTTTGCATATTTGTCAAAGTGCACATCAATTCGCCGAGCTCATCGCGAGAAGTAATATCCATTTTTTCGCTTAAATTTGCCGAGGCAATTTGTTCGCAATTGTGCATAGCAGCGTGCAACGGACGTTTGATTGCAGCAACTAATCTTGCTCCAGCAATTAACGCGGCAAGACAGCCCAAAATCAAAGCACCAATGGCGATTGTGCGTAATTGATTGTAATGATCGTTAGCAGAAGTGCTAATATTGTTGGCTTCTTTTTCAATGGAGTTCATCAAAGATTCTAATTCTTTGGTTACTTCTGCAAAAGCCGGATTGATAACGGTCATCAAAGTTTTGGATGCGGCACCAAAATCTTCATTTCTCACGCTTTCCATTGCTTGACGCAAACCGGCAACATATTTATCACGCGATTTTTCAAATCGTCTGGCGATTTCTGCTTGTTCCGGAGTTTGATGGATTGAATGATATTCTTTGAAAGCGGCATTAATTTCTTCGGCATTTTTTTCTATGGCTTCTAAATGCATAGAAACCGGATGATCATGCAAAGAAGAATATTCACTACGCGGATCGTGTTGTAACGACAACATTATTTGCGAACGATTTTCGGTCATTTTGCGGAAAATCACTGAAACGGTGCGTAATGGAACGACAGCTTCTTCGTTTAAAACTGCGGTATTTTCTTCCAAATTTCCCATTCCGTAAATTCCTAACACAGCCAAAAATACGCCAATCATTGCGATAAAACTGCAAGTTAATTTCATACGTGTAATAATTGACAATTCAAATTTTTTGGCTTGTGGAGGCAACGTGCCACCAGCCGCTAAACTAGCAAAAAGTTGTTCGGCTTTTGTTCTGCTATCTCCACGCATCGGACGATAAACAGCGGTAAAACCTTCAATGTTTCCATCTTTTTTGATAGGAGCGGAGGTCATATCAGCCCAAAACCAGTCGCCAGATTTGGTGTGGCGTTTCATCGGTGAGCGTATCCCAAAGTTGAGTTTCTATTGGTTGAGGAGTTCCGGGATGGCGTAAAATATTGCTATTTTGACCAACTAATTCTTCGCGGTTATAACCGGTAATTTGGCACATAGCACGATTACAATCAGTGATAGTGCCTTGTAAATCCGTAGTAATAGTTAAATATGAATGTGCCGGAATTTGAACTTCATTACTCATAATTTTCTACAAAATTGTTGTTATATATTTATTTTTATTTTTATAGTTTTTGTATTTTTATATATTTTTTTATGCTTAATACTTAATGCTTAATGCTTAATGTGTTGAACTTTTGAATTTTAATATATTTTTACAATAAAACTTTACAGATTTTCCACGAGATTTACCAAAAATTTTTTGAGATTTCTCGTGGAAAAATTGTTTGCTTTTTATTTTTTATTTTTTATTTTTTGCAGATTTTTCTGATTTTTTCGGCAAATATTCCAAAGCGTTTTGTAAAACTTCATCAATCCACTGAACCGGAACTATTTTGATTTGTCCGTGCAAATCTTTTTCTATTTCAGCGAGATCTTTGACGTTTTCTTTTGGAATTAACGCCGTTTTGATTCCTCCACGCACGGCAGCGAGTAATTTTTCTTTGAGTCCGCCAATAGCCAAAACTTCACCACGCAAAGTGATTTCGCCGGTCATACAAATATCACAACGCACCGGAATTTTAGTAAATGCAGAAACCAATGCCGTAGTCATCGCAATTCCAGCCGATGGCCCATCTTTTGGCGTAGCACCTTCGGGAACGTGAATATGGACGTCATTTTTTTCAAAATCTTTGGGATCAATTCCCAAATCATAACAACGCGACCGCACAACCGTTTTGGCGGCTTCTACGGATTCTTTCATCACATCACCAAGCGAACCGGTGCGTAAAATGCCGCCTTTACCGGGCATAGTTACGCATTCAATAGTGAGCAATTCGCCGCCAACTTGAGTCCAAGCCAAACCGGTAACCAAACCGATTTTGTTTTGTTTTTCGGCGATTCCGTAACTAAATTTTTTGACGCCTAAGAAATCTTCCAAATTTTTGGAATTTACTTCTACAAAATTTTTTTGATTTCTCGTGGAATTTTTGTTTTGATTTTTATTTTGATTTTTATTTTGATTTATCAAAATTTTTTTGACGGATTTACGGCAAATTTTAGAAATTTCTCGTTCCAAAGAACGCACGCCGGCTTCTCGCGTGTAATAACGCACAATGTCTAACAAAACTTGATTATCAATTTTTAACTCATTATCTTTCAAGCCGTTATTTTTGATTTGCTTCGGTAGCAAGTATTTTTCGCCGATATGCATTTTTTCTTCTTCGGTATAACCGGCAAGGCGAATAACTTCCATACGATCCAACAATGCTGGTGGAATATTCAGTGAATTTGCGGTGGCTACAAACATAACATCCGACAAATCAAAATCAACTTCCACATAATTATCTTGGAAAGTATTATTTTGTTCTGGATCCAAAACTTCTAACAACGCCGCCGCCGGATCGCCTTTATAATCTTGTCCGATTTTATCTACTTCGTCCAACAAAAATAAAGGATTTTTCACGCCGACTTTATTCAAATTTTGCAGGATTTTTCCCGGCATAGAGCCAATATAAGTGCGACGATGACCACGAATTTCGGCTTCATCTCGCACTCCACCAAGAGCCATTCGCACAAATTTGCGATGCGTTGCTTTGGCGATAGATTGTCCCAACGAAGTTTTACCAACTCCGGGTGGCCCAACCAAACATAAAATCGGGGCTTTGACTTTATCAACTCGCTGCTGCACTGCCAAATATTCCAAAATGCGTTCTTTGACTTTATCCAAACCATAATGATCGCTATTCAAAATTTCTTCGGCTTCGGCTAAATCCTTGCTGATTTTGCTCTTTTTATTCCACGGCAGATTCACCAAAATTTCTAAATAATTACGAACGGTTTCCGCTTCTGGCGATCGCGGATGCATCATTTTTAATTTTTTGAGTTCTTTTTTAGCTTTTTCTTTGGCTTCTTTGGATAAACCATTTTTTTCTATTTTTTCAGCTAATTCATCGGTAAAAACGCTGACATCATTTTCTTCATCACCGAGTTCTTTTTGTAATGCTTTAATTTGCTCGTTTAAATAATAATCGCGATTATTTTTTTCTACTTGTTTTTTGACTTTTGTTTGAATGCGTTTTTGCACGTTCAAAATATCTATTTCGGCTTCAATTTGCGTTAATAGAAATTCCAAGCGTTCTATAAGCGTTTCCAGAGTTAAATATTTTTGCCGATTTTCCAAATTCATAGCCAAATGAGCCGCCAAAGTATCGGCAAATTTAAAGCGATCATCAATAGAATTCAACGCAGAAATCAAACCGACATAAACTTTTTGCTGTAATTTGCAATATTTGTCATATTGAGAAATCAAGGCACGACGCAGAGCTTCAACTTTTTGAATATTGTTGTTATCGCCAACAATCGCCGGAAGCGGCACAAAATCAGCAGAAGGGAAAATATTTTCTTTTTCGTCATTTTCGTCGTTATCATTTTCGTTATCTTTTTGAATATTCAAATTGTTATAACGAATGATTTTTATGCGTTGTTTGGTTTCTATGAGTGCTTTTTGCGAACCGTCCGGCAAACGCAAAACTTGCAAAATATTACCGATACAAGCGATTTCAAAAAGATCATCAGCGTTTGGATTTTCAACGTCGGCGTTTTTTTGTAATGCCAGAATAATCGGACGATTTGGCGTAATAGAAGCAGCTTCAACGGCACGAATACTTTGCGGACGAGCAATAAAAATCGGCACGACGGTGTTTGGAATTAACACAGCGTCACGCAACATCAACAGTGGCAACGTAGAAGTTTTGATTTTTGTAGATTTGCTTTCTGCAACATTATTTTTTGAATTTTGTTTATCTTGTTTGTTTTGTTTATCTTGTTTATCTTGTTTTTCCATAGCCAATAATAATTATTTTTATTTTTTATTTTTTATTTATTATTTATTATTTATAAATTTTCCACGAGAATTCTAAAAAAATTTTTAGAAATTTTTAGCAAAATCTCGTGGAAAATATTTGCGTTTTATTTTTGTATTTTTTATTTTTGTATTTTTTTTATTTTTTTAAATAATTTTGCGTATATCAACAAAATGCCCGAACATTGCTGCTGCCGCTGCCATTTGCGGAGAAACTAAATGCGTTCTGCCACCGGCACCTTGACGTCCTTCAAAATTACGGTTTGATGTTGATGCACAACGTTCGCCACTTTCCAAGCGATCGGCGTTCATAGCCAAACACATTGAACAACCCGGCTCACGCCATTGAAATCCGGCGTTGATAAAAATTTTATCTAAACCTTCGGCTTCGGCTTGTGCTTTCACGGAGCCAGAACCCGGAACAACCAACGCTAATTTGATGTTCTCGGCAATTTTGTTGATATTATTTTTTGCCGTGATTTTTTGAATTATCTCGGCGGCGGCTCGTAAATCTTCAATGCGAGAATTCGTGCAAGATCCTATGAAAATTTTATCTACAAAAATGTCGGTGATTTTTTTTCCGGCGGACAAATCCATATATTTCAAAGCACGACGCATTCCTTCACTTTTTACTTCGTTTGGCTCGTCATCTGGATTTGGCACGACATCATTGACGCCGACCACCATTTCCGGCGAAGTTCCCCAAGAAACTTGTGGATCAATTTCTTCGGCTTTCAAAACCACTTCTTTATCAAAAACAGCACCATCATCGGAATGTAAAGTTTTCCAATATTCTAATGCTTTATCAAAATCCTCGCCGCTTGGCAATAACGGACGTTTTTGTTGCAAATATTCCAACGTTTTATCATCAAAAGCCACAAATCCAACTCTGGCTCCGGCTTCAATGGACATATTGCAAATGCTCATCCGACCTTCAACCGATAACGCACGAATTGCCGAACCAGCAAATTCTATGGCATAACCAGTTCCTCCGGCAGTTCCGATTTTGCCGATAATTGCCAAAATTATATCTTTGGCGGTCACGCCTTTTTGTAATGTTCCTTCAACGCGAATTTGCATAGTTTTAGATTTTTTCTGTAACAAGCACTGTGTAGCCATTACGTGTTCAACTTCGGATGTGCCAATTCCGTGTGCCAAACAAGCCAATGCTCCGTGAGTTGATGTATGCGAATCACCGCAAACAACGGACATTCCGGGAAGCGTGGCACCATTTTCTGGCCCGACAACGTGCACAATTCCTTGACGTTTATCTTGGAACGGATAATAAGCCAAAGCACCAAACTCTTTGATATTTTTATCCAAAGTGGCGATTTGCAATTTGGAAACTTTGTCATCAACGTCGTTCAAGCCGTTAGGGCAATTGGTTGTAGGCACGTTATGGTCGGCGGTGGCGACGATAGAATTTTTACGCCACAGAATGCGTTTGGCGATTTGCAGCCCTTCAAAAGCTTGAGGGCTGGTGACTTCGTGAACAAGATGGCGATCAATATAAAGCAAGGCGGTTCCGTCGTTTTCGGTGCGGATTACGTGGTCATTCCAAAGTTTGTCGTATAAAGTTTGTGGTTTTTGCGTATTCATATTTTTGCTGATTTTGGTAATTTTTTAGTAGTTTTTAGTAGTTTTTAGTAGTTTTTAGTAGTTTTCAGATTATTTTGATTTTTTAAAATTATAAAAATATTTTCCACGAGATTTCTTAAATATTTTTTGGCTTTTTTTATTATGCGTATTAAAAAATTAAAAATATTTTCATTATTAAATACATTTTTTTATTTATTTTTATGTTTATTTTTATTTGCTTTTGTGAATGTAGTAAATGCAGAAACTGAAAATAAAAATGATATTAAAAGCGATATAAAAAACGATGTAAAAAGCGATAATAAACCTGAAAATAAAACTATCAAAATAAATGTTTATGTTTCATATTCATTGAGCGAAGTCGTAAAAGAAGCAGCAGAAAATTTTAAGCAAATTTATTTAAAAGATAATGCTAAAAATGATAAAAAATTTGATTTTGAGTTTAATTTTTTTGTAAATTCTAATAGTATGTTGCTTTCCAAAATTGCCAAAGATAATCAAAATTTTGATTTGCTTTTTTGTGATAGTCAAAAAATTAGTCAAATTGCAATTCAAAAAAATTTAATACATCAAAATTTTGCATTTTTGTCGGATAGTGTTTGGGTTGTTGTATCTAAAAATTTAGCCAAAATTCCGCATAATATCAACGAATTACAAGATTTTCATATACATAAAATTTTGATTTCACAAGCCGAAGATGATAAAATTTTTAAATATATAAAAAATCTGTTTCAACAGCAAGAAAATTATAAAACTTGGAGCGTTTTACAAGATCAGCAAAATAAAATTTTTTATACAACTTCGTCAATACAAAATTTAGAACTTTTATCAAACAATCAAGCAGATGTAAGTTTTGCTTTGTTATCAGAAGCCACGCAATTTATTGATAAAGATAAATTACAAATTGCCTTTGAAATTGATTTGGGAAATTATGTAATAAATTATTTTTCGGCGGTTAATGTTAATAAAGATTATCAAAAAGATGATAATACAAAACAGCAATATGAAATAATGCAAAGTTTTTTAGATTATTTGCAAAATCCAGATAATAAAAACTATGAAAGTTTTGCCAAGATTTATAAAAAATATGGTTATCAAGAAGCCAAGCAGGAAATTTTGCAAGTGCAATAAAAAAATATAAAAATATAAAAATATAAAAATATAAAAATATAAAAATATAAAAATATAAAAATATTTTCCACGAGATTTTCAAAAAATTTTTTATATTTCTCGTGGAAAATTTTATATAATCTACGTTTTTTTAAATTTTCAACAAATTTTATAAACTTTACAAACTTTAAATAATTATTTTTTACAAGGAAAATTTTATGGCAATCACAAGAACTCGCCGCTCAACTTTGGAACGTCGTTGCTTATCAAAATCTGCAAAAAGATTATTCAAAAAATCTGGCAAAGCGATGTTTAAAGCAGTTTATTTGGCAGAATGTCATCAAAAAAATAGAAAAGCACTTTAAGCAATTCAAGCAATTTAATTCTTTTTTATTTTTTTCATACATAAATAAAACAAAAAATCTCTATCTAAAAAGATAGAGATTTTTTTGTAGTTTTTTATATTTTTATATATTTTTATATATTTTTATATAGTTTTTATATCTTTATAAATTCCATTAAAAAGATAATTACTATTCCAACCGGAGCAATATATTTAATCATAAAAAACCAAATATTAAACAATGTAGTATTTGTTAAATTTAGTTTTTGTTGTAGCAATGTTTTATTGATTGCATAACCAACAAAAATTGCTGTTGGTAATGCTGCTAATGGAATTATTATTGTGGTGCTTAATTTGTCTAAAAAGTCAAATAAACCCAAACCGCTATATAGTATATTTTGGAAAATATCCTCCATATAATGTCCTTCAATGGACGATAAACTAACTATCATTCCAAATTTCCACATAATAATAAAAATTGCTAATAGTGTCCGAAATCTATTGCAAAAAAGTTTTGGGAAATTTTCCATTAAGAACGATACTAACGGCTCCAAAATTGAAACCATAGAAGTTATTACTGCAAAGATTAGTAATATGTAAAATAATGGTTCAATAATATGTGTAAAAGGCAAAGAAGTAAATGCAATCGGCAAGATTCTAAAAATCAAACTTGGCCCAGCATCAACTTGCAAATCTGTGGCAAAAACAAAGGAAAAAATCGCCAAACCTGCTAATATAGAAACAAAAATATTTGCCAACACAACCACAAAAGTATTTGAAGCAATATCATTATTATGACTTATATAAGAGCCGTAACAAATCAAAATACCAAGCCCCAAACTCGTGGAAAAAAATGCTTGACCCAAAGCCGCCAAAACCACTTTCGGCGTGATTTGACTTAAATCAAAGTGGAATAAAAATTCAAAAGATTTGTCAAAATTTCCGTAAGCAATTCCAAATCCTAATAATGTTAATAAGATAAAAAATAAACCCGGCATCATAATTACATTTGCATTGCCGATACCTTTATCAACTCCAAGTCCTACAATTAGTGTTGAAATTAGTAAAAATATAAAATGCCAAAGAATTTGTTGATAAGGTGAGTTTAAAAAATCACTAAAATAGTTCGTAGTCGTGGTATCAATTTGAGCTATACTTGCATAACCATAATGCAAAACCCAACCGCCGACAACCGGATAATAAATACATACTAAAAACGGCGAAATAATCGCTAATAAACCGATGGTTTTCCAAAATAAATTTTTGTTATGAAAAAAGGTTAGTCTCGGAGTTTGTTGTAATGTATTTTTTACAAAATTATCACTTTTATTCAAAGCGACATTTAAACTATCTGCCGGATTTGCTTGAGCGATTTTTCCTAATAAAATTTCGCCCATTGCCAACGGAAGTGCCAACAAAATAGAACAAAGAAAATATACCAAAACAAAAGCACTACCGCCATAAGTCCCGGTCATATAAGGGAATTTCCAAATTGCACCAAGTCCGACTGCCGAGCCAATAGTTGCCATAATAAAAACAAAAGTTCCTGACCAGGAACTGCGTTTTACAGAATTTGAATTACTACTCATAAAAATTTATTTTGAGAAATTAAGTTAGAAATTAAATTAAATTAAATTAAATTAAATAAGTTGAAATATAAGATAGAATAAACATTTTCCTCGAGATTTTATAAATTTTTTTTGATATTTTTCTTATTCTTATTTCTATTCCTATGCAAAATTCTTGGAACGAAGGTTATATAACTGCCATCGCTTATGTTTTCGGCTATTATCGCGAATTAAATCCGATTTATTTAGATTTTTGTTTAGCGTTCAATGGCTTTCAAAATTTTTGCATAAGCAAATAACTATTTTGAAATCAGCAAAAGTAATTTAAAAATAAAAAAAAACAAATTTCCACGAGAAATCTCAAAAAATTTTTGAAAAATATTTTAAAAATCTCGTGGAAAATAAAAAAATAAAAAATAAAAATAAAAAATACTCATTTTTATTTATTTTTTCTTAATCCTTATTATTCGCTTATAATCATTTAGTTTGAATTTTTGTTAATATACAATAACAATCTTTTTTATTATTTAAGAATTATAAGAATACGAATTCAAGGTTATATTTATTATGAAAAATAAAAATAAAAATGAAAATTCCTCCATCTATTCAACTCTGATTATTGATGCTCATCCGCTATTCCGTGCCGGACTCAAACAACTCTTGGACGAATCCGAAGAATTTGACCTTATCGGCGAAACCAACAACGGCGAAGATGGCATTGAAATCGCTCAAGATTTAAACCCAGACCTAATCTTGTTAGATTTGCATTTGCCCGGTATCAACGGCATTGAAACCATCAGCGAATTACGTGCCAACAATATTGAATCCAAAGTCGTCATTTTGACCGCCTCCAAAACCGCCGAAAATTTAGTTTCCGCTATTCGTGCCGGTTGCGATGGTTATATTCTCAAAAGCAGCGAACCGGAAGCTATGTTAGATATGATTTATCGGGCTTTGCACGGACATAATCCTATCAGCCCGGAACTTTCCGGCATTTTGGCAAATGTCTTAAAACAAGAATCCACTGAAGGACGTTGTCGCAGCGATGTCACAAATCGCGAGTTGGAAGTTCTCAAATGCTTGGCTCACGGAATGTCTAATCGGATGATTGCTCAAGAATTCAATATTGTTGAAAGCACCGTCAAAATCCATATTCGTAATATTTTGCGAAAATTACGCTTTCGTTCCCGCGTGGAAGCCGCCGTTTGGGCTGTCAGCAATAATATCGGCACCGATTTTGTTCCCAAAAGCGAACAAGATGAATACGAGGATGAATAAGGCTCTATAAATTAACAAATTTTTACATTTTTATCTGTCTCTGTCTTGGCTTGTTTATGTTTTCCGCAAAACAGCAAAACTATAAAACAACAAAACAGAGTAAATTTTTTGATATTATTTTTTTGAATTTTTGAATTTTTGAATTTTCAAAATTATTTATAAAAATTTATAAAAACCAAAAATTACAACTTAAAAAACATAAAAAATATAAATATGAAAAAAGTCCCTATAACATTAGCCGGTGTAGAAAAATTACGCCAAGAATTACAAAATCTCAAAGCCGTTGAACGCCCAAATGTTGTGGCTGCCATTGCCGAAGCTCGTTCGCACGGCGATTTGTCTGAAAATGCCGAATATGACGCCGCCAAAGAAAAACAAGCGTTCATTGAAGGTCGTATCAAAGAAATTGAAGGCAAATTATCTAACGCTCAAATCATTGACCCAAAAACCATCAACGCCGACGGACGCTGCGTTTTTGGTGCTACGGTTGAACTTGAAGACGAAAACGGAAATTCAGTTATTTATCAAATTGTTGGCGAAGATGAAGCCGATATAAAAAATGGCAAAATTTCAGTTACTTCGCCGGTTGCTCGTGCATTGATCGGCAAATATTCCGGCGACACTGCACAAGTTCAAGCGCCCGGCGGAATGCGGGAATATGAAATTGTAGAAATTAAATACATTTAAAAAATTCCACGAGAAATCTAAAAAAATTTTTGGAAATCTCGTGGAAATTAAGTTTTTAATGCAACAATATAACTAATCAACTAATTAACTAATTAACTAATTCACTAATTAACTAATGCAAAATTATTTTTTATATCCAATTGCTTTTATTGTAATGCTGGGCGTTTTGGTGATTATTCACGAATTTGGGCATTACATAATTGCCAAACTTTGTGGCATCAAAGTGCTGAGATTTTCGGTGGGATTTGGCAAAATCATTTACAAAAAAAATCTTACCAAAGATAATACTGAATTCGCTTTGAGTTTGATTCCGCTCGGCGGATACGTCAAAATGTTAGACAAAAGCGAAAAATCCACGCTCTCGGATAACGAAAAACAAAAAATTTCCGAAAACGATTGGCAAACCCGAGAATTCAGCAGTCAGCCGATTGGCAAACGTGCCGCCGTGATTGCCGCCGGTGCGAGTTTTAATTTTTTGTTGGCGATTTTTTTATATTTTGTGTTGGCATTATTTGGTTTGCCGGATTATCTGCCGGTTGTGGCGGATCCGCCTAAAAATTCCATTGCTTATCAACAAAATTTAGATTTGCAAAGTGGCGATCAAATCTTGGAAATCAACGGCAAAAATATCGCAACTTGGAGCGATTTGCGTTGGGAATTGCTCCAAAATATCGCAAATAAAAACGAAAACGTGACGCTAAAAATCAAAAAAAATGATGGAAATCTCGTGGAAAAAAATTTATTTCTTGGCGAAATTATCCAAAATAAATGGACTGACGACACTTTTGAAAAATTGGGCATAAATGTTTATAGACCACGCTTCAAACCCGTAATTGGCGAAGTTGTCAAAAAATCTCCGGCGGATCGTTTGGGTTTGAAAATCGGCGATAAAATTGTCCGCATAAACGAGCAAAACATAACGCATTGGGCAGAAATTTCCGAAACTATCAAAAATTCGCCAAAACACGTCTTGGAAATCGTCGTGCAACGCAACAATAGATTTTTTGTAGTTTTCGCCGAAAATAGCGGTTATTTGGGCATCGGTTTAGGCAAAAATTTCAACGAAAATTCTTTGGTAGAAACGCCAAAAAATATTTCCACGACAATTCACTATAATTTTTTGGAAGCCGCTATTTATGGGGTTGTCAAAACTTATGAAATGACGGCGTTCAGTTTGAAAATGCTCGGCAAAATGATAATCGGAGATGTTTCGCCGAAAAACTTGTCCGGCCCGATAAGTATCGCAGATTTTTCAGGAAAAGCGGCATCGGCTGGGTTGATGCAATATTTTCAATTTATGGCGTTGATTTCTCTGAGTTTGGGCTTGTTGAACTTATTGCCGATTCCGGTTTTGGATGGCGGACATTTGCTATTTTTGGCGATAGAAAAGATCAGAGGTTCGGCGTTGCCAGATAGCACTTTGATATTTTTCCAAAAAATAGGAATGGCGTTTATATTGATTTTGTCAATATACGCAATTTTCAACGATATAAATCGGGTGTTTTTGTAGGAGTAAAATAAAAAAATAGCAGGAAAAAACCGCCGATAATTTAAAAATTTATATATAATTAAATTACCGACGGTTTAGAAATTTCAAGTTGTTAAAAATTTTTAACAAGCATCGGTGCTAAAAAAGATTGCATAAACAATCAAAATTAACTTGATAATTGTCAAAAAACTAATTTGGATTTCACGCTCTTTTTTCATAATTATCACCTCCTTTCTGTTGGAGATAACAACTAATCCAATAGGACGAAAACCCCAAAGTGACGATTTGGGGTCTTTTGTTATCCCCAAAAGCGTAAATACAATTATATAAAAAATATGCAAAACAAAAATTTTCCACGAGATTTTTATAAAAATTTTCAAAATTTCAAAAATTTTTTTAGAATTCTCGTGGAAAAAATTTATGACAATTTTATAACAATATTCAAAATATCAAAAATATAAAAAACAATGGTAAATATTCCTTATCTGCTTTATAGAGCTTGGAAAATACTCATAGAAAATATTGATTTTCCGCTGTTGCTAATCACTTTCGCAATTATGGGCGTTGGCTTGGCAACCGTGTATTCTGCAACTTTTGATAGCGATCATCGTATGCTTTCTCAAGCGATAAATATGGGCGTTGCTTTGTTAGTTATGTGGACGATTGCAAAAATTCCACCAAACAAACTAATGAATTATTCAATTATTTTGTATATCGGCGGTTTGATTTTGTTAATCGGCGTATTTTTATTTGGAATAACCGTAAATGGAGCAAAACGATGGTTATCAATTGGCTTTACAAGAATTCAGCCCTCCGAAATCTTAAAAATTGCAATGCCGATGATGTTGGCGTGGTATTTCCAAAAAGTTGATGCAAACTTACGCTGGTGGCATTTCATTGTGGCGAGTTTATTGTTAGCCGTGCCATTTTTATTGATAGCCAAGCAGCCAGATCTGGGAACCGCAATTTTGGTCGGAGCGTCAGGGTTTTTTGTGATATTTTTCGCAGGTTTGCCGTGGAAAGTCATTTTTACGTTAATTGCACTCGGAGCGGGTTCAGCACCATTGCTTTGGAATATGCTGCACGATTATCAACGCCAAAGAATTTTAACGCTATTAGATCCGGCCTCTGACCCACTCGGAGCTGGTTATCACATAATTCAATCAACCATAGCCATAGGTTCTGGAGGACTTTCCGGCAAGGGATTTTTGAACGGAACGCAAACGCATTTAGAATTTATTCCGGAAAAACATACGGACTTTATTTTTGCGGTATTTTCGGAGGAATGGGGATTTATAGGTAATTTGGTGTTATTGTTTTTATATTTCTTGCTGATTTCTCGCGGCATAATGATCGCCATTGCGGCACAGACCTTATTTTCGCGGTTATTGGCATCGGCGATAACGATGGGATTTTTCACTTACGCTTTTATAAATATGGGAATGGTTAGTGGAATTTTGCCAGTCGTAGGAGTTCCGTTGCCGTTTATGAGTTACGGCGGCACAGCGTTGATAATTTTGTTTGTAGGAATCGGCATTTTGATGAGCATTCAGACGCATCATTCACGCAGAGTTTAAATAAACATAAAAAATAGTAGAATATTATTTATGCAAAAATTTATTTCAATTTCAGGTTTTTCTGTTTTTTCTGTTTTTTTGGCGATTTGCCTTTCTGCGTGTAGCGGAGGCAAAGTTGAAGATAAATATCCAGGGCAACCAGTAAAGCATCGTCAAGAAAGTTTCAAAAATATTTTGAACGCTTTTGAACCGCTCGGCTTGATGCGTCGCGGTGAAAGAAAATTTGACGCTTCAACTTTCCAAAATAGTTTGCAAAATTTAGAAAAATATTCTCAAAGTAATGAACTTTTATGGAAATATTTTGATAAAAATTTGCCGACAACTGATGCTCCAAGCCGTTCCAAAACGGCGATTTGGGAAGATTTTTCTGCCTTTGAAAATTCCATCAATGATTATAAAAATGCAGTGAAAAATTTTGCCGAAGTAGTCGCAAAAAATAGCGAGGAAACTCAAAACTTTGAAAATACGGAAATTCAAAATGCTTATGATGAAGTGCATCAGCAGTGCAGAAATTGTCACAAAAAATTCAGAAAATAATTTTTAGATAAAAAAATAAAAAAATAAAAAAATAAAAAAATAAATTTCCACGAGAAATCTCAAAAAATTTTTGGAAAATTTTTTAAAAATCTCGTGGAAAAAATTTAAAAAAATATTACCAACAATGTTATTACGACTCTTAGAAAGCAAAGCTTGGAACTTTGGCATAACTTTTGTAATTTTGTTAAATTCCGCCTTGTTAGGCTTAAATACTTTTGCTGATATCCGTCAAAATTACGAAAATTTCTTAAATATCGCCGACAATATATGTTTGCTGATTTTTACTGTGGAATTGCTTTTGCGTTTGCTTTGTTATCGTTTCAAATTTTTTACTAACGAAGATCGCTGGTGGAATATTTTTGACTTCATCATCGTTTCGGTTAGCATACTTGCCGTGCAATATTCTGTATTACGCACGTTAAGAATTCTGCGGATTTTGCGTATTATTTCATCATTTCAATCTATGAAATTAGTGGTAAATGCGGTAATAAAAACTATTCCGGCAATGATTAGTATTACTATGCTGTTGAGCATTTTTTATTATGTTTATGGAGTGTTGTGCGTAGAATTTTTTGGCAAGGAATTTCCCGAATGGTTCGGCAATTTACCAAGAGCGTTATATACCTTATTCCAAATTATGACTTTGGAAAGTTGGAGTATGGGAATAGTCAGACCGATTATGCAAGTTTATCCTTACGCTTGGATTTTGTTTATTAGTTACATAGTAATTGTGGGAATGATAACCATAAACCTAATTGTTGGGGTGATAGTAAATAGCATAAACGAAATCACCCAAGACAAAGACGCAGATAAAGAAGAATACAAATAAACAAATTTCCACGAAATTTCCACGAGATTTTTATAAAAATTTTTCAGATTTCTCGTGGAAAAGTTGTTTTTTTGTTTATTTATTTTTATTTTTATTATTTTAAGAATAAATCCAAAAATCTTTTATTTGCTGAATTTCATCGCGAATTTGAGCAGCTTTTTCATACTGAAAATTTTCGGCAAACTGCTTCATTTGCTTGGTCAATTTTTTAAGATATTTTTCCATTTCATTTTGATTTTTAAAGGCATAATTTTTGCTGAAATTTTCATTTTCATTTTTATTTTTATTTTTATTTTCAGAAATTTTTCCGGATTTCTCGTGGAAATTTGTGGTTTTATCGGCGTAAATATCAATTAAATCTTTGATATTTTTGCGAATGGTTTTCGGGGTGATATTATGTTTTTGGTTATATTGTTGCTGCTTTTGACGACGTCTTTGAGTTTCTGCTACGGCTTTTTTGATAGATTCTGTTTGCGAATCCGCATATAAAATCACCCGTCCATTAGCATTTCTGGCGGCTCGTCCGATGGTTTGTATCAAAGATTTTTCGGAGCGTAAAAAACCTTCTTTATCGGCGTCCAAGATTGCCACTAATGAAACTTCTGGGATATCCAAGCCCTCGCGTAACAAATTTATACCGACAACTACGTCAAACAAACCTAAACGTAGATTTTTGATGATTTCTACGCGTTCTACCGTATCAACGTCGGAATGTAGATAACGCACTTTGACTTGCTGTTCTTGCAGAAATTCGGTTAAATATTCTGCCATTCTTTTAGTTAGCGTAGTCACCAAAATTCTTTCGCTATTTTGGCTATTTTTGATGACGGCTTTGATTTCTTGCAATAAATCGTCAATTTGGCTGATTGCTGGTTTTATGATGATTTCAGGTTCTAACAAACCGGTTGGACGGACAACTTGCTCGACGATTTGCTGGGAATTAGTTAATTCAAAGTTGCTAGGAGTTGCGGAAATAAAAATGCTTTGAGTTTGTAGATCATTGATTTTTTGCTGAAATTCATCAAATTTTAGCGGACGATTATCTAACGCCGAGGGCAAACGGAAACCATAATCTACCAAATTTTGTTTGCGTGATGAATCGCCTTTATACATTGCTCCAATTTGTCCTAGCGTAATGTGAGATTCATCAATGAATAGCAAGGAATTTTTTGGCAAATAATCTATCAAAGTTGGAGGCGGTTCGCCTTGATTTCTGCCGCTCAAATGCCGAGAATAATTTTCTATACCTTTACAAAAACCTACTTGTTCTAACAATTCCAAATCAAAATTTGTTTTTTGGAGTAGCCGTTGTTCTTCGACTAATTTATTTTGCTTTGAGAATTCGCTTAATCGTAGTTTTAATTCTTGCTTGATATTTTTGATGGCTCGTAAAATAGTTTCTCGTGGCGTGACAAAATGTGACGC
Organism: Dechloromonas aromatica (nom. nud.); assembly: GCA_004555545.1. Taxonomy (GTDB): domain Bacteria; phylum Pseudomonadota; class Gammaproteobacteria; order Burkholderiales; family Rhodocyclaceae; genus SFHR01. Next base: position 4,243 of record SFHR01000030.1, on the reverse strand, counting down.
TGGATAAAATACAAAGCGTTTCAAATTATTGATTTTGTTGCCGGTAAGAGCGTCAAAAGAATAAATTTCGTCTATTTCGTCGTCAAAAAAAGTTATTCGGATTGCCGCTTTGGAGTGTTCCGCCGGAAAAATATCCACATAATCGCCACGAGTGCGAAATTTGCCACGTGAAAAATCTACGTCATTGCGTTCATATTGCATTTGCGTTAATTTTTGCATTATGCTTTTTTGTGAAATTTTATCTCCAATTTTGATAAGCAAAATCATCTGCGAAAATGCATTGACATCGCCAAGTCCGTAAATGCAAGAAACCGAGGCAACAATTAGCACATCTTTTGGACGTTCCAACAAACTTTTAGTGGCAGAAAGTCGCAATTGTTCTATGTTTTCGTTAATCGCACTATCTTTTTCTATATACAAATCTTTGGAAGGAACATACGCTTCCGGCTGATAATAATCGTAATAAGAAACAAAATATTCCACCGCATTTTCTGGGAAAAATTCCTTGAATTCGGCGTAAAGTTGAGCCGCCAAAGTTTTATTCGGTGCGATAACCAACGCAGATTTTCCACTTTGAGCAATCACATTAGCCATCGTGAAAGTTTTGCCGCTGCCGGTTACGCCAAGTAAAGTTTGCCGAGCGAAATTTTTATCAATGCCGTTTAGCAGATTTTTGATAGCATTTGGTTGATCTCCGGAAGGCGAAAAAGTTTGGTGTAATTTCCAAGCACTATTTGGAAAGGTGATGACGTTTTTTTGGTTGCTCATATAAAAATAAATGCAGAAATAAAAATAAATACAAAAATAAAAATTTTCCACGAGAATTCTAAAAAAATTTTTGAAAATCTCGTGGAATTTTGTTTTTTTTAATCTTTGAGTTTTATTTTTATTTTTTATTTTTTATTTTTTATTTTCATTGTTATTCGTAGGATTTGAGCCAATTTCATTAGCCATTTGTCCCAACAAATCATTAACTTGACGCGATGCCTCTTCCATTCCTATCAAAGCATTACGGGCTTTTTCTAACTGGTTTTTAGATAAATGTTCTAACGCTTCTCTTCCGCATTGATGTACTTTGGCGTGAGGACCATCTAATTGAGTAAATGCACGGCTGCCGCTATATTCTTTGGCACCGCGTCCGTCAAAATACCATTTTCCCAAACGGCAAGAACGATGATCCGAAACTTTATCGGGTTCGGATTCACACATACCGATAAAAGCACGATAAATTCCAAGTTTGAAAGCAAAATGGTCTAATTTGATAACGTCCAAGAAACTGATTTTTGACGCCAAAGAAATCGCATCGGCCATATGTTTGCTTTGCAAAACAATATCGTTAATGGAAGCTGAAGTATTTTGACTTTCCAAAAGATATTTTCTGGCTTGATCAGCGGAAGCTTCAACTTGTTGTTTGGTTGATGCAGTTCCATCAGTGATTGAATTAACCAAATTAGAAATTTCGCTGGTGGCTTGTCCGGTACGTTCAGCAAGTTTGCGAACTTCGTCAGCAACAACAGCAAAACCGCGTCCGTGTTCGCCGGCACGAGCGGCTTCAATGGCGGCATTTAAAGCTAACAAATTAGTTTGATCTGCGATATCTTTAATAAGTTGAACAAAGCCTCCAATATTTCCGGAGTGTTCGCTCAAAGTATCCATACGCGATGCGGTTTCAGATTCTGCTTCCACGATTTCTTGAAAAGAGCCGGTCAAACTTTGTAAAACGGTTTGTGCACTATCTAAATTTTTTGAAGCTTCCAAAGCAACGTGAAAATCTTCGCCTAATTTGTTTGCTAATTCAACGAAGGAATTGCGGACATCTTCTACGCTGTTATAAGTTTCTTGCAAAGCGGTATGAAAATATTCACCTAATTCAGAATTTTTATCTGTTTCACTGGCAGATTTTAGCTTTGCTAATTCTTCATTCGCGGCATTTAAAGCGTTTGTTAATTCATTCTTTCTAACTTGTAATTGAGCGTTCTCTTCTTTTAATCTTGAAAGTTCGCTGGAATTCCCAAATAAACCCATAATTTTTCCCTGATAAATAATAAAAAATAATACTATAAATCTGTTTTTTGTTTATAATTATTTAATTATTTCGTATATAACAAATCTTTGGATTATATAAAAAAATACATAAAAAAATTATAAATTCTCGTGGAAAAGTGAAAAAATTAACAAAGCAAAGTAATTCAAAATTATCAGAAGCAGAAAAACTATGCTTTCGTCAAGCAATGCAAGAACTCAACGTAAAGCCGTTGAAAAATAATAATGATGAAATTCTTTCAAATTTAAAAAATGATAGCAAAAAAATTGCTCCGTATCCGGTTTTTACCGAACAAAAATTTTACGCAGAGCAACAAAATTCCCATAATTTGATAAATTTTAGTTTGCAAAATTTGGAAGATTTTTCCGATTTTGATTATTTTGATGATTTCCGTAAAAACGGCGTGCAATTACAAGTGTTAAAAAATTTACGCAAAGGAAAATTTCCGATTCAAGCACAAATTGACTTGCACGGCTTTGACCGCCAACAAGCATTATACGAATTATCATTTTTTTTAGATCAATGTTTAGCAGTCAATTTACGTTGTATAAAAATAATTCACGGCAAAGGAAGTGCGAATAAAAAGCCGGTTTTAAAAAATTTGACCAAATTATTTTTACAAAATCACTCTGAAGTTTTGGCGTTTTGTTATGCCAAGCCAAATCAAGGCGGAGAAGGGGCGGTGATAGCTTTGTTACGAAATTAAAATTTTCCACGAGATTTCCAAAAATTTTTTTAGAATTCTCGTGGAAAAAATTTATAGCAAATAGCAAATAACAAATAACAAATAACAAATAACAAATAACAAATAACAAATAACAAATAAAAAATATTTAGTAAAAAATAACGAAATAAAAATGCCAAATTCTGAAAATTTTGAATTATTAACCAGTGATAATCTCGCTCGGCGTGGACGTTTAAAACTCGCTCACGGAATCGTGGAAACTCCGGTTTTTATGCCCGTCGGCACTATCGGCACAGTCAAAGCAATTATGCCAAATTTGCTCGGCGAGGAGCAAATCAAAGCTCAAATCTGTTTAGGCAACACTTTCCATTTATGGCTGCGTCCGGGTTTAGAAACTATCAAATTGCACGGCGGTCTGCATAAATTTATGAATTGGCAAAAACCTATTTTGACCGATTCCGGCGGTTATCAAGTTTTTTCGCTGGGCGAGTTACGCAAAATCAGCGAAGAGGGCGTGAAATTCAAATCGCCCATCAACGGCTCCAAATTATTTCTGACCCCAGAAATTTCTATGCAAATTCAGCACGTCTTAAATTCCGACATCGTTATGATCTTTGACGAATGCACCCCGTTTCCGGCAACTTATGAACAAGCCGCCGAATCAATGCGACGTTCGTTACGTTGGGCGGAGCGTTCCAAAGAGGAGCATAGCCAAAAATTACAAAATTCAAATTTATTATTCGGAATCGTGCAAGGCGGAATGTATGAAGATTTACGAGAGGAATCGCTCAAAGAATTAGAAAAAATCGGCTTTGATGGAATGGCAATCGGAGGATTATCAGTTGGAGAACCAAAATCAGAAATGCATAGAATTTTGAAATTTTTGGCGACTAACGAAAATCTCAACAAAAACAAGCCGCGTTATTTGATGGGCGTAGGAACTCCGGAAGATTTGGTTTTTGGCGTCAGTCAAGGAATTGATATGTTTGATTGCGTTATGCCAACGCGTAACGCCAGAAACGGACATTTATTCACGCGTTTTGGCGATGTGCGGATTAAAAACGCTACTTATAAAAATGATCTGTCAGCGTTAGATAATTCTTGTGATTGCTATACGTGCAAAAATTTCACGCGTGCGTATTTACATCATTTGTTCCGTTGCAAAGAAATTTTAGGCGGAATTCTGAATTCAATTCATAATTTGCGTTTTTATCAAAAGATAATGCAGGAAATGCGTGATGCAATTTCGGAGCATAAGTTTGATGAATGGAAGGCAAATTTTGAAAGAAATCGGCAGCAAAATTTATAACAAATATAAATAATACTTTTTCCACGAGATTTTTATAAAAATTTCCAAAAAATTTTTTGAGATTTCTCGTGGAAAAATAACAAAACTAAACTAAAAAAATGAAAACAAATAAATACGATTTAAACATTCCAGAAGAGCAGTTAAAAAATCAAGTTAAAGATGATTTTTTTGCTATTTTTGATACCAGTAAGATTATTAAAAATAT